>NZ_JBHUXZ010000022.1:0-80312 GCF_042668985.1 Gordonia sp. NPDC057258 | reverse complement strand
GCAGCCACCACCGGCCGCCGGGCCACACCCCCACGCCCACACCCATCACAGGACCCTGTTGACACAAACCCTCATAGGCTGCTCAGGGAGCAGGGGTTGATGCGCCCTCCGCAAGCTCCGGGCGCTCCTCAGGGAGCAGGGGTTGATGCGCCCTCCGCAAGCTCCGGGCGCTGCTCGGGGCAGGGGTTGACGCGCCCACCGCAAGCTCCGGCCTCCCCAGAGAGCAGGAGCCAGGTGGTTCTGTCGGATCAGGGAGCGGGGGTGGGTCGCTTCGCTCGCACCTCCCCCAACGGGCCTACACGACCGCCGGGGTGATGCCGAGCTTGCCGGCCAGCTTGGCGAGGTAGCCGCTCGCGCGCTCGACCGAGTCGTCGGGGAGGCCGTACAGCACTGTCGTGACCCCGATCTCGCGCCACTTCTCGAGCTTCTCGGGTACCGGCCGGAAGTCGAGGACGACGATCTCGGGGTCGCCCGCACGACCGGCGTCGGACCAGATCTGCTTGAGCAACGACACCGACCCCTCGATGTCCTCCTCGCCGGGTGTGGTGATCCAGCCGTCGGCGCTGCGCGCGATCCACTTGAAGTTCTTCTCGTTGCCTGCCGCGCCCACCTGGACCGGGATGTGCGACTGCGTCGATTTGGGCCACGCCCAGCTGGGGCCGAAATTCACGAACTCGCCCGCGAACTCGGCCTCTTCCTTAGTCCAGAGCGCGGTCATCGCCTCGAGGTACTCGCGCAGCATCGTCCGCCTGCGCTTCGGCGGGACGTTGTGGTCGGCGAGTTCGTCCAGATTCCAACCGAATCCGACGCCGAGGGTGACCCTTCCGTTCGAGATGTGGTCGAGCGTCGCAATGGTCTTGGCGAGCGTGATGGGGTCGGACTGCACCGGCAGTGCGACCGCGGTGGCGAGCCGGATGCGTTCGGTGACGGCCGCGGCGGCGGCGAGTGACGTCCAGGGATCGAGGGTGCGCATGTAGCGCTCGTCGGGCAGGGTCTCGTCACCGGTGCGGGGATGCGCGGCGTCGCGTCGAGTCGGGATGTGGCCGTGCTCGGGAACGTAGTACGACGCGAAACCTGCGTCCTCGATGAGCGGGGCCAGGACGTGGGGCTTGAGCCCGCGGTCGCTGGTGAACTGCACGATCCCGAAATCCATGGGGCCCTCCGACGGCGTCGTTCGGTCGTCCGCGTTTTCCGGACGGTTGACTGGACACTAGTCTAGGTGATCGGCGTCACCCAGGCCAGAGGGCATCGGGGGCCTCATTTACTCATCCCTGCGGGTCGGTGGCCAGACCCGGCATGACGAACCGCTCGAGATGGCGTCGGACCTGCCGCGCGTCGTCGATGTCGAGGGCCTCACCCGGGGAGGTGCCGAGGCTGATCAGGACGCGCGCAACCCATTCGGACACCTCGTACGGATCGTGCGCGGGGTGTATCTCCCCTCGGGCAGCGGCCTGTTCGACGAACGGGAACCAGAACGCTGCCAGGTCGGGAACCAGCTTGACGACACCGACACCGGCGCATTCGGCGAACTCCGTGGGTTCCTCCGTGCGGAGTCGGAGCAGCAGCGTGCCCGGGTCGTCGTAGGCACCCCGGCCGATCCGGACGCCGGCGGTGAGTTGCCCGACCAGGTCGGGGATGGCGTCGAGTTCGGCCCGGGCGTCGCGCCAGAACGACTCGGTGAGACGGACGATGGTCGCGCCGATCATGGACGGTTTGTCCGGATAGTGCCGATACAGCCACGCGCGGGACACACCTGCCGACTCCGCGACCTGCTGCATGGTGGTCGCCCGGATTCCCTTGTCGGCGAGCAGCTTCTGCGTGGCGTCGAGCAGTCGTTCGTGGACCGTCGTGGTCGAGGCCTCGGTCACTGACTCCTCCTGTGGTCGTGGTCGGTGCGCGCCGCGTCCCCACATGTCTGCTCAGGAGGGCGCTGCGTAGACAGTTCGCGGATTCTGTGAACACGATACGTCTCATCGTGTAGACACAAATCAGATTGTGTCTACATCCAACGGGTCCACCGAGGGGGCAGTGTGCCTTTACCAATCACCGCGATCATCGGCGCCGGTATCAGCGGGCTGACCGCCGGCAAGATGCTCACCGACTACGGCGTGCCGTACACCTGCTTCGAGAGTTCGGACCGGGTCGGGGGCAACTGGGCCTTTGGCAACCCGAACGGTCACAGCAGTGCCTACCGGTCGCTGCACATCGACACCTCGAAACACCAGTTGTCGTTCCGCGACTTCCCGATGCCCGACGAGTATCCCGACTTCCCGCACCACACCCAGGTCAAGGCCTACCTGGACTCCTACGCCGAGGCCTTCGACCTCTACTCCTCGATCGAGTTCACCAACGGAATCGAGCATGCGACCCGACTGGACGGGGGCGGCTGGGAACTGGAGACCCAGGGCGGCGAACGTCGACGGTTCGACCTGTTGGTGGTGGCGAACGGCCATCACTGGGATCCGCGGTGGCCCGACTTCCCGGGCGACTTCGACGGCATCGAGATGCACGCCCACCACTACATCGATCCGCGTACCCCGCACGACTTCACGGGTAAGCGCATCCTCGTCGTCGGCCTGGGTAACAGTGCCGCCGACATCGCCGTCGAACTGTCGTCGAAGGCGCTGGACAACACACTGACCCTCTCGACGCGGTCGGGAGCGTGGATCGTGCCGAAGTACTTCGGGGGCAAGCCCGCCGACAAGTACTACCGGTCGACGCCGTATCTGCCGACCTCGTGGCAGCGCAAGTTCGTCCAGGTCATGCAACCCGTGACCGCGGGCCGGCCAGAGGATTACGGTCTGCCGACGCCGAATCACAAGTTCTTCGAGGCACATCCGACGCAGTCGGTGGAACTGCCACTGCGACTGGGTTCGGGCGACGTGATCCCCAAGCCCAACATCAGCCGGTTCGACGGGTCCACGGTCCACTTCGACGACGGAACCGCCGACGACTTCGACATCATCATCTACGCAACGGGTTACAACATCACGTTCCCGTTCTTCGACCCGGACTTCATCAGTGCGCCCGACAACCGGATCGACCTCTACAAGCGGATGTTCTACCCGGGGATCGACGACCTCGTCTTCGCCGGTTTCGCGCAGGCGGTTCCGACGCTGTTTCCCTTCGTGGAATGCCAGGCGCGGCTGATCGGGGCCTACGCCACGGGTCACTACCGGCTCCCGTCGGTACCGGAGATGCGGCAGACGATCGAGGCGGACATGCAGTACTACACCGGACACATGCTCGACCGCCCGCGGCACACGCAGCAACTCGATCACTATCTCTACGAACACAACATGCGGACCACGGAGATTCCGGCGGGGATCCGGCGGGCCCACCAGCAGGGGCCGCCGACGTGGGCCGGGGTGGCCGACGATCTGGTCTCGAAGGGAGCATCCGCATGACCATCCCCAATGGTGCGACCACCGTACGCTTCCGATCGTCCGACGCCGACTGCGACGCCTGGTTCTTTCCGGGCGCGGAGTCCTCGCCGTTCGAGATCGACGGCAAGCGCCCCGTCGTCGTGATGGCGCACGGTTTCGCCGGGACCAAGGACTCGGGTCTGGCGCCCTTTGCGCAGCGGTTCAACGACGCGGGGTTGGCCGTGTGCGCGTTCGACTACCGCGGCTTCGGGCTGTCCGGTGGCGCACCGCGACAGTCGATTTCGCTGGAACGGCAGGCCGACGACTACCGCGCCGCGATCGGCGCCGCCAAGAAACAGCCGGGAGTGGACCCGGAACGGATCATCCTCTGGGGAGTGTCGCAATCCGGCGGGCATGCGCTGACCGTGGCGGCCGACCGGACCGACGTGGCCGCGGTGATCGCGGTGGTGCCACTGGTCAACGGGCTCGCCGCCGGTCGCGTCGCCTACGCCCAGGTCGGCGGGGCGGCGATCGCCCGCTCGACCGCCACGGCAGTGGCCAGTTCGGTGGGTCGACGGCTGGGCCGGGGTCCGAAGATGATGCGGGTCGTCGGCGAACCCGGCGACGTGGGCGCCGCGCTGACCGCACCAGGGTTTCTGGAGAGCTACCGCGCGATCGCGGGGCCGTCGTGGCGCAACGAGGTCGATGCCTCGGTCGGTCTCGAGATCGGCTCGTTCCGAGTCGACAAGCACGCCGCGCGCGTCGATGCCCCGGTGCTGTTCCAGATAGCCGACTTCGATTCCGCCGCGCCGCCGTACGCGGCGTCGAAGACCGCGTTCAAAGCTCACGCCGAAGTGCGCCACTACCCGTGCGACCATTTCGACATCTTCGCGGGCAACGACTTCTTCGAGCCCTGCGTCACGCACGAGATCGGTTTCCTGCGCCGTCATCTGGCACCGAACGCCGACGTTGTGGAAGCGGCTACGCGATGAACCGGGCGGTCGTGATCGGGGGTGCCTCGGGGATCGGACTGGCCACCGTCGACGCGTTCGTCGGCGAGGGGATGCAGGTGGTGGTGGCCGACCGCGACGTCGAACGTGCCGAGCAGGTGGCGGCGACGCGCGACGGGGCGCGGGCGGTGCACATGGACGTGACCGACGAGGACTCGGTCGCAGCGACTATCGCCGGCATCGGCGACTTCGACACGGTGGTGAACTGTGCCGGACTGTCGAATCCGGGTGCGCTGACCGAACTCGAACTCGATGCCTGGCGCAACACCGTCGACATCTGTCTGACCGGAACGTTCCTCGTGATCAAACACGCCGGCGCCCGGATCGCCGAGGGCGGATCGATCACCTGCATCGCGTCACTCAACGGCCGCCAACCGGGCGCCGGGATGGGGGCGTACTGCGCGTCGAAAGCCGGTGTGCTGATGCTCGTCGAGGTGGCCGCACTCGAACTCGCCGACCGTCGGGTGCGGGTCAACGCGGTGTCGCCGGGGCTTGTGATGACCCCGCTGACCGAGGGCATCGGCTTCGTACCGGGCCTCACCGAGGACTATCTCGACAACACCCCACTGGGCCGGAGCGGGGAACCCGCCGAGATCGCCGACACCATAGCCTTTCTCGCCTCCGACAAGGCGCGCTGGATCACCGGTGCCGCCTTCGACGTCAACGGCGGTGCGCACCTGAAGCGCTATCCCGACGTGCTCGGCAAGGTGCGGGCGCTGGCCGGCGAGGTCTGACGCTGACGGCCTCCGACGTGGTCAGGCTTTCCGCGGTAGCGGTGCGCCCACCTCGCCCGAGTCGCGGCGGAGGACGCGCAGCGATCCCTCCGCCCGCACCTCGGTGAACTGTCCGGTTTTCAATGCCTGGCAGTAGATCTCGTACGGCGGGCGGCCGCCGTCCGCGGGGTCGGGGAAGACGTCGTGGATGAGCAGGGCCCCGCCGATGCGCACCCACGGCGCCCAGCCGTCGAGATCGGTCTGTGCCGCTTCCATGCTGTGCCCGCCGTCGATGAACACGAAATCGGCCGGACGGCCCCAGATCTTCGCGGCGACGGCCGACGGTGCGAGCAACCCGACGACGGTGTTGTCGAGCCTGGCGTCGAACATGGTGCGGCGGAAGCGTGCCGAGGTGTCGAGCGTCCCGGTGTGTGCGTCGACGAGGGATTCGTCGTGGTACTCCCAACCGGGCTGGTGTTCCTCGGAACCGCGGTGATGGTCGACGGTCACGATGACGGCGTCGTTCGCTTCGCCGGCCGATCCCAGGAAGACGGTGGATTTCCCGCAGTAGGTACCGATCTCCACGCCGACCTTCGTCGAATCAGGTTGGGACAGATATTCTCCGGCGATCTCGAAGAGCGTCTGGGCCTCGTCGAGCGGCATGAATCCGGGTGCCTCGTCCGCGACGCGGAGGCGGTCGGGGGAGGGTGCGTTCGGCGACTGTGCCGCAGGTTGTGACATGGCATCAGATCCTATCGGGTGTGTGACGGTCGCCGCGTAGGGTGAGCCGTATGAAAGCTCAGGTACTCACCGCAGAGACAGGCCCGTCCGGACTCGAGTTGCAGGACGTTCCCGATCCCACCCCGGCCGACGGCCAGGTCGTCGTCGACGTGAAGTCGTGCGGCGTGTGCTTCCCCGACGTGCTGATGAGTCAGGGCAAGTACCAGCTGCGCGTGCCGACGCCGTTCACGCCGGGCACCGAGGTCGCCGGCGTGGTGCGCTCGGCTCCCGACGGGGCGTCGGTGAAGGTCGGGGACAAGGTGCTCGTGGCGTCGATCGTCGGCGGATTCGCCGAACAGGTCGCGGCCGCGCCCGAACAGCTCCTGCCGCTTCCCGAACGCCTGACCTTCGAGCAGGGCTCGGCCATGGGCATCAACTACCAGACCGCCTTGTTCGCGCTGAAGACCCGCGCGCACACCCAGCCCGGTGAGGTGGTCGGCGTGCTCGGCGCCGCCGGCGGCGTCGGGACCGCGTCGATCATGGTCGCCAAGGCGATGGGCGCGAAGGTCATCGCCATCGTCCACCGGAAGGGTGCCGAGGACCTGCTGCGCAGCGCCGGGGCCGACGAGATCGTCCAGCTCGAGGAGGGCTGGGGTACCAAGCTCAAGGAGATCGTCCCCAAGGGCGTCGACGTGATGATCGACCCGTCGGGCGGCGAGGTGTTCGACGAGGCGCTCCGCCAGGTCGCCCCCGACGGCCGCTACGTCGTGGTGGGCTTCGCGGCCGGCGGCATCCCGACCGTCAAACTCAATCGAGTCCTGTTCCGCAACATCGCCGTCGTCGGGGCCGCGTGGGGCGAGTACGTGCGCACCCATCCGGAACTGAATCTGCCCGCGAAGCTGCATGAAGAGCTGACGCAGATGATCGCCGACGGGATGGAACCTCAGGTCAACGTCACCTACACGCTCGATCAGCTGCCGGAAGCGTTGACCGATCTCGCCGAAGGGCGGATTCTGGGGAAAGCGGTCGTCAAGATCGGCGAGTAGGCCCTCGGCGGGTCGGCCCGGTTGCGACGTCGCATCGCATTCCGCCCAGCGCATCCGTCATCGAGGGGATCTGCCATGTGCCGCAACATCACCGAACTCCGCGGGCTCGAACCGCCGGCCACCGAGGACGAGATCGAGGCGGCCGCACGGCAGTACGTGCGCAAGGTGAGCGGCGTGCGGCATCCGTCGCCGGCGAATGCGGAGGCCTTCGAGGCCGCGGTGGTCGCCGTCACCGCGGCTACCCGCACGCTGCTCGACGTCTTGCCCGAGCGTCGTCAGCCGCCGAAGACGGTGCCCCCGCTCCGGCGCCCCGAGGTGCAGGCGCGGATTGCCGCTCGGGGCTGAGGAGTCCCACACAGGTTCAGCAGTAGGTATCGCGAGGCGATACCTACTGCTGAACTCGTCCTGAGGTGGTGAGCCTACGAACCGGCGGCTTCGTCGCTGCCGGTGACGATCGTTTCCGCGAAGTCCCACAACAGATTGTCGAAAGCCTCGATTGCGTAGAAGATTGCAGACAGCATGATTTTTCCCGCTTTCACTTCGAATTCGACAGTGGACGCAGGCCGCAACAAAGACGCACGTCGACGGCCTGTGGGATAGCGGGATGGGTGCCCGATGATCAAGAGGGGGTTGATTTCTGGCGTGGTGAGGAAATGATGTTACAAATCCCGAATCCCTGTATCATTGGTAGCACGCGAATCATTTTCCGACAAGCAATTCGCAAATTCCGATAGAAAAGTATCGGCGTCGACCCCACGCAAGTGTCCCCGACGATCGGCGTGAGATGGCCAGGCCGACGGTGGCCTCCGCAGCGCGCCTCGCAGGCGCCCCGTGACGACGACGATCCCCAGCTCAACCGGGTTAAACCCACCGGCGAGCAAAAATTTGGGACACCTCCTGCGCGTGGGGATAGTGTCGACATGGTGTCCAACCACCGATCCCATCGCGCCCGACGGGCCGCGCCGCGCGCCGTGCGCGTCGTCGCGCTGGCACTGACGGTCGCCATCGTCGGCCTGCTGACCATCCTCGGCGGACCTGCGCCACGAGCCCAGGCGGCTCCCGCCGACAGCTGTGCGCCCGCCGGACTCGCGTCGGCCTCGGCCGCGCCGGTCAATCTCGCCGCTGCCGATCAGGGCGGTGAGGACCGCTACACCACCGAGTCCACCACGCCGCGCGACCAGATCGACGTGAGTCGCCTCGAGTTGCTGTCGCCCGGCAAGATCTCCGTCGGCACGCTGTCGGACGCCGGACCGAGCATCTGCGTCAACGGCGCGGGCGACTTCACCGGCTTCGACAACGAACTCCTCAAGGCCGTCGCCGCGAAGCTGGGTCTGCAGATCGAGTTCAACGGCACCGAGTTCGCCGGCCTGCTGTCCCAGGTGGCCAACAACCGCTTCGACGTCGGGTCGTCGTCGATCACCACCACCGACGACCGGCGCAAGACCGTCGACTTCACCAACGGCTACGACTTCGGCTACTTCTCACTCGTGGCGCCGACCGACGGGGCGATCAAGGGCTTCGGCGACCTCTCCGACTCGACGCGCATCGCCGTGGTCCAGGGCACCGTCCAGGACGACTACGTCGTCAACACCCTGGGCCTCGACCCGGTGAAGTTTCCGGACTACGCCACCGCCTACGCCAACCTCCGGAGCGGTCAGGTCGACGCCTGGGTCGCACCGTCGCAGCAGGCGGAGGGTGCGGTCCGAGAGGGCGACGGCACCGCGATCGTCGAGAACACCTTCAGCGTCAACAACTTCGTCGCGTGGGCCGTCGGCAAGAACAAGCCGCGGCTCACCGAGGCCCTGAACTCCGGACTCGACGCCATCATCGCCGACGGCACGTATGCCGACCTCTACGTCGACTGGGTGCCGCGCGAGCTACCCGAGGGGTGGAAGCCGGGCAGCAAGGCGGCGCCCGCGCCCGAACTCCCCGACATCGCCGCCATCGCCGCCGAGAACGCGGAGAAGGCGGGCCCGGCCGAGGAGACCGCGCCCAAGAGCACCCTGGAACAGCTCGGCGACACCTTCTTCAATTGGGATCTCTACAAGGAATCGTTCCCGGAGCTGATCAAGACCGGGCTCGTGAACACCTTGATCCTGTCCGTGGTGTCCGGGGTGCTCGGCACCATCCTGGGCATGATCCTGGCGCTCTGCGGCATCTCCCGGTCGCGGTGGCTGCGCTGGCCGGCGCGCGTCTACACCGATATCTTCCGCGGACTGCCCGCCGTCGTCGTCATCCTGATCGTCGGACTCGGTGTGGGCCCGGTGGTCAAGGGCATCACCGGCAACAACCCGTACTGGCTCGGGGCGGTCGCCCTGGCCCTGCTCGCCGCGGCCTACATCGGCGAGATCTTCCGGTCCGGAATCCAGAGCGTCGACGACGGGCAACTCGAGGCCTCGCGGGCCATCGGGTTCAGCTATCGGCAGTCGATGCGTCTGGTGGTGGTGCCGCAGGGCGTGCGGCGGGTGCTCCCGGCGCTGATGAACCAGTTCATCAGCCTGATCAAGGACAGCTCGCTGGTGTACTTCCTCGGGTTGTTGGCCAGCCAGCGGGAGCTGTTCGCGGTCGGCCGCGACCTGAACGCGCAGACGGGCAACCTCTCGCCCCTCGTCGCCGCGGGAATCATGTACCTGATCCTCACGATCCCGCTGACACACCTGGTCAACTACATCGACCGGCGCCTGCGCACCGGACGTCCCACCGACGTCCAGGACGACCCGCTGCCCCCGACCGTCGTCGAGAAGGGATAGGTCCATGCCTGATCTCAACAAGTCCGAGACCGACACCGAGGGCTCCCAGACGCCGAGTGCGACCGCCACCCGGACGGCCGTCTCGCTCACCGGCACCGACCTGCACCTGTCCTTCGGCAAGCACCACGTGTTGCGGGGCGTCGACATCCAGGTCGACGCCGGCACCACGACGACGGTCATCGGACCGTCGGGCTCGGGCAAGTCCACTCTCCTGCGAGTGCTGAACCGGCTGCACGAACCCGACCAGGGCGACATCCTGCTCGACGGCCGGTCGGTCCTGAAGGACAACCCGGACGAACTCCGACGCCGGATCGGCATGGTGTTCCAGCACTTCAACCTGTTCCCGCACAAGAGCGTCGTCGACAATGTCGCGCTCGGACCGCGCAAGCTGAAGGGGCTGAGCAAGGACGAGGCCCGCGAGGTCGCGCTCCGTCAGCTCGAGATCGTCGGGCTGACCAACAAGGCCGATGTGCGCCCGGCACGCCTGTCCGGCGGCCAGCAGCAGCGGGTGGCCATCGCCCGTGCGCTCGCCATGACCCCCGAGGTCATGTTCTTCGACGAGGCGACCTCCGCCCTCGACCCGGAACTGGTCAAGGGGATCCTCGCGCTCATGGCCGACCTCGCCAGCGAGGGGATGACCATGGTGGTCGTCACCCACGAGATGGGCTTCGCGCGCAACGTCTCCGACAACGTGCTGTTCATGGATCACGGTGCCGTCGTGGAGACCGGGCGTCCGGAACAGGTCTTCGACGACGCGACGTCAGATCGGCTGCGGGCGTTCCTGTCCCAGGTGCTGTAGGCGCTCGCCCCGGTCAGCCGATCCCGAAGAGCCTGGAGCCGTTGCGGTAGAACACGTCTCGGAGCCACTCGGCCCCGAGGTCGAGGCGGATGATCGCCTCGAGGGCGTGGGTGTAGCCGTAGGGGATGTTCGGGAAGTCGCTGCCGAACAGGATCTTGTCGCCGGCGTCGGCCAGTCGCGGCAGGTAGTCCGACGGGAACGGGGCGTCCTCTTCGGCGAAGTCGGTGAACGCCATCGTGGTGTCCAGGCGCACGTTGGGGTACTCCAACGCGAGGTCGAGGAACGCGGTGTACTCGGGCATCCCCATGTGCGCGACGATCAGTGGCAACGACGGAAACCGGTGCAGCAGTTCGCGGATGGGGTCGGGTCCGGTGTACGTCCCCGGGGCGGGCCCGGAACCGCAGTGGATGATGACCGGAACCTGGGAGTCGGCGATCTGCGACCACACCCCGTCGAGCAGCGAATCCGTCGGGGCGAAGTCGCCGACCTGGATGTGGCATTTGAAGACCTGCGTGCCGGCTTGGATGGCGCGGGACACGTAGGCGTGGGCGGACTCCTCGGGATAGAACGTCGCCGTGTGCAGGCAGTCGTCGTGGTTGGCGGCGAAGTCGTGCGCCCAGCCGTTCAGCCACTCGGCCATGTTCGGTTTGTGTGGATAGACCAGCGACGAATAGGCCCGCACCCCGAAGTCGCGCAGGGTGGCGACGCGGACGTCCTCGTCGGCGCGGTAGGTGATCGGCCACTCCCGTCCGACCAACGGCCCGACGGAATCGAAATAGGCCCACACCTTGTCCATCACCGGTCGCGGCATGAAGTGGGTGTGGACGTCGACGATGCCCGGCAGGCCCAGCTCGGCAGAGATCGCGCGCACCTGCCGCGCCTCGTCGGTGCTGAACGGCTCGGGGGCTTCGGGGACGGCACTGTTCATCCGAGTGACCGTACGCCGGTTGCGCGGGCGGCCGCGAGTGCCGATCAGCCGACCGTGGACACCCCGGGCGCGATCAGCACCTTGCGGTGATCGTTGGGCGCCGAGAGCTCGCGGACGACGCGATCGGTCTCGTCGAGCCCCACGATCCCGCTGACCAGCGTCGACGACCCGATCGCGCCCTTGTTCAACTCCGCTGCGGCGGTGTCGAACTCGCGCTTGGTGTAGTAGGAGACGAAGTGCATGGTGATCTCCTTGACGACTCCGGCCACCGGCATGAACGTGTCCGGGCTCGAGCAGACGCCCGCGATGACCACTGTGCCGTGGGTCGCGACCGCGTCGAGGGCGGACGCGATCATCCCCGGCTTGCCCACGCACTCGACGACCACGTCGAAGCCCGATTCGACCTGGGCGGGGAGTTCGTCCGGAGCGCACGCCGCGGACGCGCCGAGATCGAGTGCGGCCGCGCGCCTGCCCGGCGACGGGTCCGAACACACGAGTTCGGTGGCCACGCCGCGGGAGAGCCAGTGCAACGCCGCGAGGCCGACGGGACCGGCGCCGAGGACCAGCACCCGGTCGCCGGGCCGGACGGACGCGCGGGTGACGGCGTGCAGACCCACCGCCAGCGGCTCGACCAGCGCGCCGTCGACCGGGTCGATGTCGTCGAGCAGGACACTCTCGGCGGCGCCGACCACTGCGAACTCGGCGAGTCCGCCGGGCAGGACGCCGAGTCCCAGGGTGCGCGCCGACGGGCAGCGGGCGACGTCACCGGTGAGACAGGCGCGGCACCGGTGGCATCCGATGACCGGCATGGCGGCCACGGCATCGCCGACCCGGAAGGCGTGGGGGACGTCCGGGTCCGCGGGCCCGATGCCGACGACCTCGCCGGCGAACTCGTGGCCCATGATCGTGCCGGCCGGGAGCAGCGGCGCGGTCGACAGGTCGGAACCGCAGATCCCGTTCGCCGCGACCCGCAGAACGAGTTCGCCGGGCCCCGGTGTCGGATCCGGACGGTGCTCGACGACGAATCCGCCTGGGCCGAACTCTCCTGGGCCGGACTCTCCGGGGCCAAGCTCTCCGGGGGCGGTCACCGCGGCTCGCATCAGCCCGCCGACCAGCGCACCGACGGGACATCGACCGCGGAGCGGGGCACGATGAACACCCCTTCGGCGTCGCAGGTGACCCCGTCGGCGTCGGAGATCGTGCCCCGGACGATGCGTTTGCGTCCGCTGTGCTCGGTCACCGACGCCTGCGCGACCAGTGCGCCCAGGGGCGTCGGTCGCCCGTACCGGACGGTGAGGGTGCCGGTGTAGCACGGCCCCTCGACACTGGCCGCGTTGCCGAGGACGTGATCGAGGACCATCGCGCACACCCCGCCGTGCACCTGACCGGGCGGCCCCTCGTAGGCCGCTCCCAGCGTGAACTCACTGCGGACCCCGTCGGCGTCATGCACGACGTCGAGCGGTGGCGCGAGCGCGTTGCGCACGCCGATGACCGCATTTCCCCAGGCCATTCCGGTGTTCTCGCGCGTGTGTCGCACCCCGAAGGCCCCGTCCATCTGGCTTCTCCGCAAGTCGGCCACCACCTCGGCAATCCGTCGGCGTGCTTCTTCGAGGTCGTCCTCGGCGACCTCGGTGCGGATCACCGCGTCGACGAGGTCCCGGACGGTGTCGGTGAGAGGGGTGTAGACCGCGCGGCGACGCGCGACCTCCGCTTCGGAGATGTCCTCCAGGATGAAGTCCATAAGGCTACCGATCAGTCAGTTGTGGCATCAGTAACGAAGTGTGGCGACGCAAAGTAGAACGTGTTCTAATTTAACCACTAGAACGTGTTCTCATTTTGCGGTTCCGAGGACATCGACCCCGGTCGGACATCTGGCTCCGACCGATCCAGCGGTGATCCGCGCGAACCGCGAAATCGATCCCACAGGAGATGGACCGATGAGTGCCGAGACCTTCGACCTCACCGCACGCGACGAGACCTGGGTGAAGCGGGTGCTGCCCGTGCTCAAGCTCGTGGCCAAGACCTACTTCCGCTCCGAGGTCCGGGGCATGGACAAGGTGCCCGACGGCGGTGCCCTCCTCGTGTCCAACCACTCGGGCGGTCTGATGGCCTTCGACGTCCCGGTGATCAGCGTGGCCTTTGCCGACGAGTTCGGGGCGGACCGGCCGTTGTACACCCTGGCCCACGACCTCATCTTCACCGGATCGGGCAAACAGATCTTCGGAAAGGTCGGGTTCCTGCCGGCTCACCCGAAGAACGCGGTCGCCGCCCTGCGGTCCGGCGCGGCCACCATCGTGTTCCCCGGCGGGGAGTGGGAGGCGCTGCGGCCGAGCAGCCAGAGCGCGACGATCGACTTCCACGGTCGGACCGGGTACATCCGCACCGCACTCGAGGCGGGCGTCCCGATCGTCCCGATCGTCACCATCGGGGGCCAGGAGACGCAGCTGTTCCTCAACCGCGGTGACACGCTGGCCCGGATACTGCGGCTCGACAAGCTGATCCGCACCGACACCGCTCCGTTCGCGCTCGGCTTCCCGTTCGGTCTGACCGCGCACCTCCCGCCGAACATCCCGTTGCCGTCGAAGCTGGTCACCGAGGTCCTCGACCCGATCGACATCACCGCCGAGTTCGGCAACAACCCCGAACACGACGAGGTGGACCAGATGGTCCGCAAACGCATGCAGCACGCACTGGACGACCTCGCCCGCAAGCGCCGATTCCCGGTCATCGGCTGATCACCAGGAGACGACGATGATCTCGCAACTCCGCGATCGCGTCACCACACAGATGTGGCTCGTTCGCACCCTCGTCCGCAGCGGCTTTCTCGGTTCGCTCCGGGTCGATCGCTATGTCCGCATGGGGCTCAACCTCCGTCGGCACGGCGGCGCCTCGCCGGTGAGCGGGATCGGCCTCGCCGCGGCGCGCGACCCCGACGGACTCGCCCTCATCGACGAGGCGGGACAACTCACCTGGCGCGAGCTCGATGCCCGCTGTGACGCGCTCGCCGTCGGTCTGCGCGATCTACCCGGCACGACCGTCGGCACCGTCGCCATCCTCTGCCGCAACCACCGCGGTCTCATCGAGGCGCTCGCCGCGACGTCCCGGCTCGGTGCCGACGCGGTACTCCTCAACACCGGGTTCGCCGGACCCCAGCTCGCCGACGTCCTCGAACGTGAACAGGCAGACGTGCTCATCGCCGACGACGAGTTCGACACCGTCGTCGAGGCTGCGACGCAACGACTTCCGGATCTCCGGCGCGTCCGGGCATGGACGGAGTCCCAGTCGACGCAAGGTGTCACCGTCAACGGACTGATCGGCGCGAATCGCGGCGCGCGACCCGCGCGGCCCGAACGTGCCGGCCGGATCGTGTTGCTGACCTCGGGAACCACCGGAACGCCCAAGGGTGCGCGCCGAGGCGGAAGCGCCGACGTGGCGTCCCTCGCCGCGATGCTGGACCGGATTCCCTGGCGCGCAGGCGAGTCCATCGTCATCGCGGCCCCGGTCTTCCACGCATGGGGTTTCGGGCAGGTGGCCATCGCGGCGACGATGACGTGCACTATGATCATGCGCCGTCGCTTCGATCCCGTGGCGACGCTCGACATGGTCCGCGACCACGGGGCCACCGGCCTCGCCGTGGTTCCGGTGATGCTCGAACGCATCACGGACCTCCCCGACGACGTCCTCGACGACCACCCGATGCCGACACTGCGCTTCGCCACCGCGAGCGGATCGCGGATGCGCTCCGACGCTCTCGTCGCATTCCTGGACCGGTACGGCGACGTGGTCTACAACAGCTACAACGCCACCGAGGCGGGTCTCATCACCACCGCCACCCCAACCGATCTGCGCACCGCGCCGGAGACCGCCGGGCGGCCGCTCGCGGGTACGAGTGTTCGCATCCTGGACGACGACGACCGCGAGGTCCCCGTCGGCGAGGTCGGGCGCATCGTGGTCGCGAACAACTCCGGGTTCGACGGTTACACCAGCTCGGACACCAAGGCATTCAGCGACGGACACATGGTGTCGGGCGATGTCGGCCGCTTCGACGAGAACGGGCTGCTGTTCGTCGTCGGCCGCGACGACGAGATGATCGTCTCCGGTGGGGAGAACGTGTATCCCCTCGAGGTCGAGTTGGTCATCGGGGCTCTCGACGAGGTGGTCGAGGTCGCGGTGACCGGGGTCGACGACGACAGGTTCGGCCAGCGTCTCGTCGCCCATGTGGTGCGAGCACCGGAGGCCGAGATCGGCGCCGAGGACATCCAGCGGCACGTGCGAGAACAGCTCGCCGGGTTCAAGGTCCCCCGCGACGTCCACTTCCTCGACGAACTGCCGCGCAATGCCACCGGCAAGATCCTCAAACGCGAACTCCCGTCCGCCCCGTCGACCGAACGAAAGGTGAGCTGAATCATGCACGCTGTCAAGCAGATCGACCGCTCCACCGGTGTTCTGGACGCCGAACGGATGTCCGGTCCCGACGCGCTGATGCTGAACATGGAATCGGCGTCGACCCCGATGCACACACTGAAGGTCGCGGTGCTCGACACCTCCCGTCGTGGCCGGCCCCTCGATCTCACCGAGATCGCCGACGTCCTGCCCGACTACCTCGGCATGTTCCCGCGCGCGACCCAGCGGCTCGCGTGGGCTCGCGGACACGGCGCCCGTCCCTTCTGGGTGCACGACAACGACTTCGACGTGCGCCGGCACCTGGACGAGCGTTCCGCCGCCGCACCGGGGGGACGTGCCGAGCTGGACGCGATCCTGTCCGAGCTCGCCGTCCGGCAACTCGATCGGAGTCGGCCGCTCTGGGGACTGACCCTCGTGCACGGTCTCGCCGGTGGGCGGCAGGCGGTCGTCGTCCGCGTCCATCACGCCGTCGCCGACGGTCTCGCCGCACTCAACACGTTCATGGCCGCGACCGCCGGTCCGGATGAGCGGGTCGAGCAGGCGCCGATCGGCGCGACCCGCATCGAGCACGACGACGACGAGCTCACGCGCGCAGCGCGTTCGGAATCCTGGCGTATGGTTCGTCGCCTGCCGTCGGCAGCGTCGGCACTGGCGCGTGCGGTTGTCGCGAAACGCCGGGCCGGCGATGCCGAACTCATCCCGAAACCCCTGACGGTCCGTCGGACGAGTTTCAACGCCCGCAGCGGCGCCGAACGCGTGTGTGCGTCCGGCGACATCCCGCTCGCCGCCGTCCAGCGACTCGCGCTGGCCACCGGAAACACCGTGAACGGGGCTCTGCACGGTGTCATCGCCGGTGCGATCCGGGCGGAACTCATCGCTCGCGGCGAGGAGCCGGGAGTGTCGGTCTCGATCTTCGGGGTATGCAAGGACCTGGCCTCCACCCGTGTGCACGGCAACGAGATCGCCACCGCGATGGCCTATCTCAGGTCGGATCTGGCCGACCCGATCGAGCGGATCGCGGCCACCGGTGAGAGCTGCGCGGCGACTGTTCGATGCCGGCGCGAGGTCGGCTTCGATCTCACCGACGCGCTGGCCACTTACACCGGACGGCTCGGCCCGACCTTCCGCGGTCTGGCCGCGAATCGCGCGCCGCTGGTGATGAACAACATCACCACCGCCAACATGCCGGGTCCGCGCACCACGCGGTGGGTCGGGGACATCGAGGTCGTCGACTGGATCTCGTTCGCGCTGGCCATCGCACCCGCCGACGTCAACCTCACCACCTACAGCTATGCCGGCAGGCTCAGCATGGGCCTCATCGCGACACCGGAGTCGATGCCCGACCCGGCCGGCTTCTTGCGGCGGGTGGCCGACGCGGTCGCCGAGGCCGCCGATGCGCTCGGACGGACGACCGCCGACGAGGACGAGAACAGTACCGCGATGGCGCAGGAGGCGAGTTGATCGACTGGGAGTCGGGAGCAGCACGACTGGGGTTGTTCGCGAAAGTGCTGCCCCGTGCGATCGGCAGTTCGCGTGCGGCCAGCCGCGGGGATCCCGCGACGGGCGTCCCGCCGGCGGACTGCGGTCCGCGGATGGTCGGGGAGACCGCCGTCGACGAGCTGTTCATCGCGGTCAACTCGGTGATCCGGGACATCCCGCCGATCGACTTCGTGGAAGACTGCGTCGACCGATGTGTCGGTGTCGCAGATGAACTGGCTGCCCTCGGTCCGTCGCGAGTCCACCTCGACCCCGGCCCACCCGGCATCGTCTCCCGCAACCGGAAGACCTTCGGGACCACCTCGTTCGACCACATCGACTACTCGGTGGCGGTGCCGCTCCCGGAATCGATCGCCGCGGCCGACCCCTACGCCGACGGGATCGCCTCGGTGCGGGTGCTGTCACGACGACGCGCCGGTCGCCGCTGGTTGATCTGGGTCCACGGGGCGGCTCAGGGTCGGGCCGACGATCTCTACGCGTTCCGCGCGGCCAACCTGTACAACAAGCTCGGTTACGACGTGGTCTTCCCCGTTCTTCCGGCCCACGGCTCGCGGCGAGTCGAGAAGGTGGCCTATCCGGGGTTCGATCCACTGGTCAACACCGTCATCACCATCCGGGCGATCGCCGAGATCCGTTCGCTCATCACGTGGATCGAGAGTCAGGAACCCGCCGACATCGCGATCGCGGGCACGTCGCTCGGCGGACCGATCGCCGCGATGGTCGCCTCGATGGACCCCCGTATCAGCTCGGTGCTCGCCGTCGTGCCGATGCTGGAGATGCATGCCACCCTGGCTCATCACATGGAGCGCGGCGGGTCCAAGGGGCGCCATCTCGCGTCGTTGATGCGGAGCGAGCCGGTTCGTGCGGTCTCGTCGGTCATCAACCCACTGTCCGTGGAGCCGGTTCCGACACCAGAACGCCGCATGGTGGTCGCGGCGCTCAACGACCGGGTGACCTCCGTGACCGCCGCCCAGCAGCTACACAATCACTGGGGTGGGAAAGTCCACTGGTACTCCGGTAGCCATGTCGGACACGCCATCTCGGGCAGTATCCGACAGGCCACCGACGAATTCCTCCGCGCCGCCCCGCCCCCGCGGTTCGACAGCGAACCGGGCCTGCGGTCGCTAATGTGAGGCAGCGCTGACCTCTTCTGCTCCCTAATCCGAAAGAACGCCCTGTCCCTGCGCCCGGAGCTTGCGGAGGGCGCGTCACGGGTCTTCGCAACCCGACTCACCAGGACCCTTCGTGACGGCCTCCGCAAGCTCCGGCCTCCTCAGGGAGCAGTAGTTGGGCTCGCACCTCAGGGGGGTGGGTTCGTTTCGCTCGCACCTCACGGGGTGCTGTGATACTCCAGTTCCTCCGCGCGGCGGACCAGTGCCAGGTTGCGTTCCCAGGATGCGTCGACCGGGTCGTCGGGATGGTGTGCCGACGCCCAGGTGCCGTACACATTGGTCCACACTCCGAACCGGGGCCCGGTCACGAGTTCGCTCCTGTCGCGGGACGCTGCAGCCAGGAGTCGAGTTCGAAGTCTTCTTCGATGCTGCCCTGCTCGACCAGGAAAGCCTTGGTGCCGGTGAGCAATTCGACGGCGCGGGCCGGGAACGGCTCCTCGGAGTAGCCCTCGGGGTTGGCGGCGGCACGGACGGCGGCTTCGGGTGCCTTGGAGTTGCCGAGCTCGAACTGGAGGTACTCCTCCCAATTCGCCTTCGCGTAGAGGACCGACGACGCGTGCAATTGCTGCCACGTCGCGGCGAAGTCCGGATTCTTCTCCAGGAACTGGTCACTGCTGACCGTCACGCTGGTGCCGGCCAGATCGGGATGGTCCCGGTAGACCGAGTCCACCAGGTGAAATCCCTTGCCTTCGAAGGTCTGCAGCGCCACCGACGGGATGACGCCGGGCAGCGCCGCTCCGTCGATCTCCCCGGAGTTGAGTGGGGCCTCCTGATCGGCGGGATACAGATGGATCAGGTTGGCGGTGATGCCCTGTTCGGCAAGCGCGCCCTGCAGGTAACGGTCGATGTAGGACCCCTTCGGCACGCCGATGTTCTTGCCGGCCAGATCGGCAAGCGACCGGATCGACGGGTCCTTCGCCACCACACCCGCGTCGTTGTCGAACTGGCCGATCGTCAGCAGGCGGGTCTGCAGGCCCGAACCCCGGGCGACGAGCGCGGGGGTGTCACCGTAGCTCGCCACGTCGAGGCGTCCGCCGATGAGCGCCTGATTGAGATCGGGACCGTTCGGGAAGTTGAAGACCTCGACGTTGTTGACACCGAGCGGGGCGAAGGCATCGAGCAGTTCGCCTCGACTGTGGGCGAAGCCGACCGGACCAGCGATCACGTTGCTCGAGCCGATGACGCCGATCCGGAGTGTGTCGATGACCTCGCGCTGCGCCGACGACGCATCGTCGGAACCGCACGCGGCCACCGCTGCGAATGCCACGCCCGCCGACAAGAGGGCGAGGGCGCGTCTGATCCGGCGCAGCGGTGATCCGAAAGATGATGTGGTGGGCATGTTTTCTCTGTTCTGGCGGTCTGAAGGGATGAACGGGGTGAGCCGGTCAGTCGGCGTGTTGCTCGTCGAGCCGGGGTGGCGGGTCTCCATGCGGGATCGGGGGCCCGACCGCGGTGAGGCTTCCTGGTGCGCGCCCCTTGCCCCAGCCGAGCCGTTCCCGGTAGCTGCCGATCAGCTCGAGCGGCAACGATTCTCGGGTGCCGAGTGGGGACGACTCCGGGCTGACGTAGAGAGCGTCGGTGGGGCAGTACGCCTCGCACATGAAGCAGGTCTGGCAGTCGGACTGCCGTGCGATGACCGGTACGCCGTCGGGTCCGGTGTCGAAGACGTTGGTGGGACAGGCATTCACGCATTTGTCGCAGGCGATACACGCCGACGCGACGACGAGCTCGATCACGCGGGAATCCTGACGGCGAGCCGAGGGGCCGGGTCTGGCCGGCGGACAGCCGATCCGGGTGCGGCGACCCAGACATCGCCGAGTCCGCCGGTGCGGACGTGATCGCCCAGTGCCGGGTCGAGCTCGGGGTGGTCGGCGCGCTTGCTCATCCCGCGGGATTCGGTGCGGGCGAGTGCGGATCGGTAGATCCACCGTCCGACCGCGGTGATTGCAGCCGCCTCCCGCGCGCGGACGCGCCCCGCCGGTGTGCGGGCGCCGTAGGCCGGGCCGGAGACCTCGTCCCACAGCGAGTCCAGGGCGTTCAGCGCCGGTGCCATACGGTCGCCGTGACGCAGGTAGTTCTTCTCGAAGGGGATCAGTTCGCCCTGTGCGGCGGTCACCACCTCGTCGGGTGTGATCCCGCTCCGGGCGGAGTCCAATCCGACGGTGCCGGCGCCCGAGAGCCGATCGAGTGGGGATGCCCCGCCCGCGTCGCGGGCCGCTCGTGCCGCGGCAGCGCCTGCGAAACTGCCCGACGACATCGCCCAGGCGGAGTTGTGGCTGCCGCCGCCGGTGAAGCCACCGCAGATCCGCTCGCGGGTGGCGGCGTCGCCGGCCGCGTAGAGACCCGGGACGCCGGTCCAGCAGTCCGCGTCGACGATGTCGATGCCACCGGTTCCGCGAACGGTGCCCTCGGCGAGGAGATCGACCTCGAACCGGTCGGTGAACGGGTTGATGCCCCGGCGGTCGAACTGGAGGAAGAAGTTGGGTTGACCCTGGCGCATCTGTGCCGCCACCCGCTCATCGGCCCGGTCCAGCTGTGCGTAGACCTTCTCCTGCAGCAGAGTCCGTGCGATCACCGACCGCCCCTTCGTCGATCCCGCACCCTCGACGATGCGTCCGTCGGCGTGGAAGAAGGTGGCGTAGCCGTAGTACGCGGTCTTGGTCACCGTGGAGCCTTTCGGCACGATCGCGTACGCGTTGGCGAACTCCATCCCGGAGAACGAGGCACCCACCTCCGCCGCCATCAGTGCGCCGTCGCCGGTGTCGACGTTGCTGCCCAGTGCCTTGGACAGGAACGCACATCCGCCCGTCGCCACGACGACGGCGCCGGCCGAGATCCGGAAGTCCCGGCCGGTCTGCCGCTGGTATCCGGCGGCGCCCCGCACAGCGCCCTGGCTGTCGGTGAGGAGTTCCAGGACGGGGGAGTGATCGAGGATCTGTACACCGCGGCGTCGGACCCACGCGCGCATGCGACGCATGTACTCCGGGCCCTGGACACCGGTGCGGATGGGCTCCCCGGTGTGCTCGTCGATCGGGAACGGGTAGCGACCCTCGGTGCCCAGCCGGTGCATGTTCGCGTAGGTCCTGTCGAGAACCCGGTCCATCCAGGCGTGGTCCGCGAGATACCCACCGAGCGCTTCGCGACTCGCCTTCGCCGCCGAGCGCTTGTCCGGGTCCGGGACGACGTACCAGACCCCGGTCCCGGCCGGGGCCGTCGTACCCGACGCACCGCAGTAACCCTTGTCCACGATGATCACCTCGGCTCCGGCGTCGCGAGCGTGGATGGCGGCCCAGGTCGCGGCGGGACCACCGCCGATCACCAGCACGTCCGTGGACAGGGTCAGTACGTCAGACATGGGTGAACTCCCGGGGTGTCGTTGTCGGTGTCGTTGTGCGGCCGGTGGATTCGGCGTCGGTTCCGCCGACGCCGAGCCCGGCGAGCAGTTGTGAACGGAGGGCGACGAATTCGGGATCGGTGACCTGGCATGGGCGAGGTAGATCCACGACGATCTCCTGTGCGATCCGGCCGGCCCGCAGGATCAGCGCGCGATCCGCGAGCAGAAGGGCTTCCTCGACGTCGTGCGTCACCAGCAGTGTTGCCGGACGGTGCGCTTCCCACAACCGGGCCACCAGGCGTTGGGCATTGATCCGGGTCAGGGCGTCGAGCGCGCCGAACGGTTCGTCGAGCAACAGCAGGTCGGGCTCCCGGACGAGTGCGCGTGCCAGCGCGGTGCGCTGGGCCTCGCCACCCGAGAGCGTGGACGGCCAGGCGCCGGACTTGGCCGCCAGCCCCACCTCGTCGAGTGCGCGGAGCGCGCGGGCCTCGGTGTCACCGCCGCGCAACCCGAGCGCGACGTTGCGCCACACCGACATCCAGGGGATGAGTCGGTGCTCCTGGAACACGATGGCCTTGGCCGAGGGTGCCTCGATCGTGCCGGTGAAACCGCGGTCGAGCCCGCCGATCCCCCGGAGCAGGGTGCTCTTCCCGGAACCACTCGCTCCGAGCAGCGCGACGAACTCGCCCCGGGCGATGGTCAGATCCACGCGGTCGAGAACCCGCCGGCCGTCGAACTCGCGCCCGGCGCCGAGGACGCGGACACCGTCGATTCGATCTGCGGACATTCCACTCACCTACCTTCGAATCCGTTGCGCCACGACAGGAACCGACGCTCGAGTATTCGCACGCCGATGTCGGTGAGCAGTCCGAGTACCGCGTAGATCACCAGGACCAGGAAGATCTGATCGGTGCGTAGGTACTCCTTGGCGTCGTTCATCAGGAAGCCCAGACCGACCGGGGTGGTCTGCATCTCCGCGACGACCAGGACGAGCCAACCGATGCCCAGCGCCTGTCGTAGCCCGACGAAGATCTGCGGTAGTGCGCCCGGCAGGACCACGTATCGCACGAGTTCGAAACGCGTCAGCTCCAGCGATTCGGCGGCTTCGATGAGCTTCTGGTCCACGCCCCGGATGCCGGCGAGGAAGTTGAGATAGATGGGGAAGATCGGGGCGACGATGATCAGGGCGATCTTGAACGAGTCGCCGATCCCGAACCAGATGATGAAGACCGGGACGAGGGCCACGGCGGGCATCATCCGCAGCACCTGGACCGGTGCGTTGACCAGGTCTTCGGCGACCTTGAAGAGGCCGGCGGCCGCGCCGAGCACCGCGCCGATGGCGATCCCGATCGCCAGTCCGATCGCGACGCGCCGCCCCGACGCGGCCAGATGGGTCCAGAGTTCACCGGTGCTGATCAGTTCCCAGCCCGCCTCGACCACCTCGGTGGGTGCGGGGGTGGTCGCGCCGAGCCATCCCCGCGCGCCGACCTGCCAGATGACGACGACCAGGATCAGGCCGATGGACTGACGGAGCGTGCGTGTGGCGGCGTGACGGGAGAGCCGTCGCCGACGTACTCGGGCCGCCGGGCCGTCGGACGGCACGTCGACGGGCCCGGCCGCGGACGGCACGGGGGCGACACCGACCGGTGTCGTGAGTTCTAGAGTCATCGAAATCCGCCTGGGAGAGGGCTGGCAGGACTTCTGGGACGCTACTGAGAACTCGACTCCACCGGCACCGTTGGAGTCATGGTGATTTTCAAACCGCCGCGCGTCGAGACGATTCGGCGGACGGTCAGTTCGGGATCAGGTCCGGATTGGCGTCGGCGAGCAGCTCGTCACGGTCCTCGGCGAGGACGAATCCGCCCGCGATGGCGGCGTCGGCGGCGTTCCGGTAGTGCTTCTCGTATTCGTCGCGCGTTCCGTACCGGGCCGCCAACGCGTCGGCGGGTACAGGGAATGTCGTGCCGAACAGCAGGCAGATGCGGGAGACGGGGTCGGCGACGATCCCGCTGAGGACCTGGGTCGGTGCGTCGACGCACGGCGTCCGGACCCCGCCCCGGACGTTGCCGATGTCGTCCAGCTCGAACACGGGGTCGGCGCCGTCGATGTCCCGGAGGGCCAGCGGGGCGGCTGCCGGCGGCGGATTGCCACCGTCGGCCCAGGATCGCAGGTGCCGCAACGCAGCCCGCAGGACGAAACGCTGCTGACCCCGGTTGACGGGGTCGGGGCAGCCGAGGAACTCCTCGAAGTCGCCGACCTGGTGCAGGTCGGCGTGGGACGTGCCCGCCATTTCCCACACGCGTAACCGGTCGGAATCCGGTTGCCGCGCAGTGTGATAACGGAAGTTGGTCAGGACGTCGGTCTCGGTCTGCACCACGAACACCGGTGCGTCGAGGTCGGCGCGGATCGTGGTGGGCTCGCGCCCGAAGACGGTCGCCACGTCGATGCCCGAACCGACCTCGCCTGCGGGCAACCCGGCGGCCGCGCGGCTGTGGATGAGGTATCCGTCGAACGGCGCCGCATCCGGGCCGATGGCGTTCACGTAGGTCGTCAGGGCCATCGCCGACTGTGATTCGCCGATCGCGAGCACGGTGGCGACCGTCAGGCCCGCGAGGGGATGGTCGGCCCCAGCGGTGTCCCGGGCGGCCCGTCCGATCGAGCTGAAGATGTCGTAACAGTACGCATCACCAGGATGGTGGAGTCCGGCATACCGTTCCGGGTCCTTGGCGGCGAGACTCTGCGGCGCACCGGTCGCGACGCCGACCGAGCCCGTGCCGCCCTCCACTCCGACGAACTGGGCCGAGACCCCGATCCAGGCGTGCCCGGAACGGACCAGTTCAGCAGCCACATAGGAGTATTCGGGGGCGGCGTCGGCGCCACTGCTGACGTTCAGCCACTCGACGACAACGCAGCCGCTGAACGTCGCGGGCTCCGCTGGGCGTCGGACGACGACCCGGGTCGTGAACTCGGCGGCGGGCGCGGGCGGGTCCCCGACGATCTTCTCGGCCACCCCCGACGCCGCGTACTCGATGTCGGTGTATCCGGCCGCGGCGAGGTCGGGGAGGGGAGAGGCGCTGAGCAACGAACACCCGTCGCCGCCCTGTAGGACTCGAAACCGCATGGGTCGACTCACTTCTTCTTCCGGTGCTGCTTGATCACCTCACCGAACATGAAGTGCATCTTGGTGCCCTGCGGCCAGCCTACGTAGTAGCAGAGGAAGAGGCTGATCTCCTCGAGCTGCTCTGGGGTGAGCTCTCCGTTCCCGAGTGCGGCACCGGCCTGGATCTCGGCGACGTCGATGTTGTTGCTCGCGGCGAGCGCGCCGAGCAGGAGCAGCCGACGATCACGGTTGGACAGACCGTCTCGCGCCCACACATTGCCGAACACCTGGTCGGCGGTGTGTGCGAAGTAGTCGCCCGGGCCGTCGCTCACCTCCCAGCCGTAGACCTCTGACATCTTGGCGAGGCCGCGCTTGCGTGCCTCGTCGGGTGCGTCGTCGGAGATGTTGGAACGGGTCATGCTGGTTCTCCTTCGAGGTGGGGGACACCGAGCCCGGTGGCCAGGTTCCGCAACGCGAGCTGCCCGAGGGGCAGGTCGACGCCGAGTTCGTCACCGAGTGCGAGTGCGAGCGTCAGGTCCTTCTCGCCCAGGGTACGGACGCCGTTGAGGATTCCGTACCAGGGATCGTCGCGCTCGACGGGAGCGGTGGTGTCGCGCAACATGATCGCCCCGGCCCCACCGGTCACGGCGTCGGAGTGCCGGACCACCTTGCCGAGCTTGGTGATGTCGATGCCGGCGGCCTCGGCGAGTCGCGCGGCCTCGGTGGTCGCGGTGAACGAGATGAAGTGGAGGAGGTTGCGCGCCAGCTTCATCCGGGTACCCGCGCCGACCTCGGGCCCCGCGTGGACCAGCATGTCGGCGGTGAGCGCGAACGGTTCCTTCAGCTTCTCGTACGCGTCCCGCGGTCCACCGACCATGATCGCGAGGCGGCCCGACGCCGCACCCATCGCACCACCGGAGATCGGTGCGTCGAGCAGAGTCACCTCGCGCGCCGCGCACAGATCCGCCAGTTCGACGGCGGTCTCCGGCGCGATGGTCGAGTGGACGGTGATGACGGTGCCCGGGCGAGCTGCCGACAGCAGGCCGTCCGGACCCGCGACCACGGTTCGGACCTGCGCGTCGTCGAGCACGCAGATGCCGATGATGTCGGCCGACGCGGCGAGATCGGCGAGCGATTCCGCAGCGGTGGCGCCCTTCTCCACGACCTTCGCGACGGCGTCGGACGACAGGTCGAACACCGTCAGCCCACCCGCCCAGGCGGCCAGGCTCCCGGCCATCGGCCCACCGATGTTGCCGAGTCCGACATACCCCAGACGGATGGGGGACGACTCGCTCATGAGCGGATGACCTGGCCGCCGTCGACGTTGAAGATCTGACCGGTGATCCACCCGGCCTCGTCGGACAGCAGGAACAGGCACATTCCGACGAGATCCTCGGGAGTGCCGAAACGCTTCAGCGGCAGCCGGTTCACGATGTCGGCGACCATCTCCTTGGGCGTCGTGCTCCGGGTTGCCTCGGTGTCGATGGGCCCCGGGGCGATCGCATTGACGCGGATGTTCTGCCCGCCGAGTTCGGTGGCGAGCTGCTGGGTCAGGCCGTTGACGCCGACCTTGGCCAGCCCGTAGAAGCCGCTGTACAGCCATGCGGCGGTCGAGGACTGGTTGACGATGGCGCCACCGCCGTTGGTCATGTGCGGGTAGACCGCCCGGGTCACGTTGAGTGCACCGTCGAGGTTCACGCTCATGAACTTCTTGTAATAGTCCCAGGGCACGGTGATGAGGAAGTCGAGTTTCATCCCGCCGTAGATCGCGGCGTTGTTCACCAGACCGTCGATCGAACCGTAGGCGTCGACGGTGGCGGCGGCGAGCGCCTTCGCCGAATCCTCGTCCGCGACATCGGTGCTGACGTACAGTCCGCCGATGTCGGCCGCGACCTGCTTGCCCTTCTCGTCGGCGAGGTCGGCGACCACGACGTTCGCGCCCTCCGCGGCGAGGGCACGCGCATAGGCCTCGCCGATCCCGCCGGCGGCGCCGGTGACGATGATGGTCTTGTTCTCGAAACGCTTGGAACTCATTGTCCTGCTTTCTGTGTGGTGTCGTGTGGGCTTCGGGTGGTCTTCGGGTGGACCCTTCGTGACGGCCCTCCGCAAGCTCCGGGCCTCCTCAGGGGGCGGGGTGGGTGACGGCCCTCCGCAAGCTCCGGGCCTCCTCAGGGGGCGTTCTCTGCTCCCTGAGGTGCGAGGAGCGATAGCGCGAGGCTTCTGCTCCCTGAGGTGCGAGGAGCGATAGCCGCCGGGCCGAGCAAGCGACGAAGGAGCGCGTCGAGGTCGACGAGCCTCGAAGGGTCACGCCGGGCGGGCGACGGCCTTGGTCTCCAGGTACTCCTCGAAACCGGCGACACCCATCTCGCGGCCGATGCCCGACTGTTTGAAACCGCCGAACGGGACGTCGGCGGAATACCAGATGCCGCCGTTGACGCCCATCGTCCCGGTGCGAACTCCGTTGACGACCTTGTTGATCCGGTCCTCGTCGGACCCGTAGACCATGCCCGACAACCCGTACGGCGAGTCGTTGGCGATGCGGATCGCGTCGTCGTCGCCGTCGTGGGGGATGATAACGAGCACCGGGCCGAAGATCTCCTCCTGCGCCACCCGCGCCGAGTTGTCCAGACCCGAGATCAGGGTCGGCTCGACGAAGAATCCGGCGGGCCTGTCGGCGGGACGGCCACCGCCGATCTCGATCGTGCCGCCCTCACTGGTGGCGAGTTCGATGTAGGACTCGATGCGCTGGCGCTGCCGGGCCGAGATGACCGGTCCGCAGATGGTGCCGCCGTCGGTCGGGTCCCCGGCGGGCAGGCCCGCCATCGCGTCGCGGGTGGCGGCGATCGCCTCGTCGAGGCTGCCGCGCGGCACCACGAGACGCGTCGTGATCGCGCACCCCTGGCCGGCATGGGTGACGACGTTGAACGCGGCCATGGCGCAGGCGGATCCGATTTCGGCGTCGTCGAGGACGATGAAGGCCGACTTGCCGCCCAGCTCCAGGAACACCTTCTTCAGCGACTCGGAGGCGGCCGCCATCACCTTCTTGCCCGTCGCCGTGGAGCCGGTGAACGAGACCAGGTCGACGCGCGGGTCGGTGCTGAGCTGGGCGCCGAGCTGATGGTCGGTCGAGGTGACGATGTTGAGGACGCCCGGCGGGAAGTCCGTCTCCTCGGCGACCACCTTGCCGACGAGCGCCGCACACCACGGGGTGTCGGGCGCGGGCTTGAGCACCACCGTGCACCCGGCGGCGAGGGCGGGTCCGATCTTGGCGAAATTGATCTGGTGCGGGAAGTTCCACGGGGTGATCGCGCCGACGACGCCGACCGCCTCCGAGCGCAGCTCACGGTGGTTCTTCAGTCCCATGGGTTTCGCGGTGCCGAGGTCGCGAGTCCACTCGTAGCTCTCGGCGAGGTCGGCGAAGTAGCCGAGATCGGTGACGGGTCCCTCGAACTGCGGGCCGTGGGTGAGGAACGACGGGCACCCGACCTCGGCGATGGTGAGCTCTCGGAACTCGTCGCCGTGGGCGAGCAGTGCGTCGCGCAGTTGACGCAGGCAGCGAGCGCGGAAGGCGTGATCGCGCGACCAGTCGGTGGTGTCGAAGGCGGTGCGAGCGGCGGCGATGGCGGCATCCATGTCGGCCGCGGTGGCGTCGGCCGCCTGCCCGATGACCTCCTCGGTCGCGGGATTGACGACGTCGAAGACGCCACCGCTCCCGGGGGTGAGCTTGCCGTCGATCAACAGATCCGACGCGGATTCGGGGCGAAGAGGCATGAGCTGGAACTCCATCTGGACAGGTGTCTGGACTCGCGTTCAAACCTAGTGTAGCGTGGCTCACATGTCCAGCCCCGTGTCTCAGGAATCCACTCGTCGCAGGCTGACCCAGCAGCAGGCGGAGACGGTCACACGTCTCACCGATGCCGCGGTCGACGTGCTGAACGCCGAGGGTTTCGACGGTCTGACCGTGCGGTCGGTGGCCAAGATCGCCGGGGTCGCGCCGGCTACCGCCTACACCTACTTCTCGTCGAAGAGTCACCTCGTCGCCGAGGTGTTCTGGCGTCGCCTCTCGGCCGGGGTGCTCGAACCGGATCCCGGTGCACCGCGGAGTGAGCGCGTCGCGCAGGTGCTCCGCGAGGTCGCGCTGGTCGTGGCCGGCGAGGGGCAGCTGGGTGGTGCGGTCACGGTGGCCCTGCTGGGCAGTGACCCCGACGTCGAACACCTGCGCGTGCGGATCGGCGCATTCATCCGGCGTCGTCTCGCCGCCGCCCTCGAAGAGGACCCGGAAAACCCGGGCCCGCTGCTCGACGCCCTGGAGATGATCTACTCCGGCGGCCTGGTCTATGCCGGTATGGGGCACATGACCTACGAGCAGACCTCCGAACGTCTTGTCGCAGCCGCACATCTACTGATGGAGAAGTGATGACCGAAACGACGGCGGTGTCGGGGATGGAGCACGAGCTCCCCTTCGACCCGTATGCCTATGATTTCCACGAGGATCCCTACCCGACCTATTCCCGTCTCCGCGCGGAGGCGCCGGTCTACTACCACGGCGGGATGAACTTCTGGGCGCTCGCCGGACACGCCGACGTCCGTGCCGCATTCCGTGACACACAACGACTCTCGAACAGCTGGGGCGTGTCGATGGACCCGTCGGCGTACGGTCCCGACGCGCACAAGTCGATGTCGTTCCTCGCCATGGACGACCCCAAGCACATGCGTATCCGCAAACTGGTCTCCAAGGGCTTCACGCCTCGCCGCGTCAACGAACTCACCGGCAGGATCACCGCCCTCACCCATCAGCATTGGAGCAGATGTCTCGACAAGGGCGAGTTCGACTTCGTGCACGACTTCGCCGCCCTGCTCCCGATGGACGTCGTGTCCGAACTGCTGGGAGTGCCCGAAGCCGATCGCACCCGGCTGCGCCACCAGTCCGACCTGCTGTTGCATCGCGAGGACGGCGACCTCGACCTTCCCGAGGCGGCGGTGTGCGCGTACATCGAACTGCACAAGTACTATTCGGAGCTCATCGCCGACCGTCGCAAGAACCCCGGCGAGGATCTGGTCTCGGCCCTCATCGCGGCCGAGATCGACGACGACGAGACCGGTGAGAAGACGAAGCTCACCGAGGACGAGATCGTCGGGTTCATGGTTCTGATGGTGGTGGCGGGCAACGAGACCACCACCAAACTGCTTGCCAACGCCCTGTATTGGGGCTGGCGCAATCCGGACGAGCTCGCCAAGGTCTTCGCCGACCCGGAAGTCGTCGTCCCGGACTGGACCGAGGAGACGCTGCGCTACGACAACTCGACGCAGATCGTCGTGCGGCGGGTGATCGAGGATGCCCCTTATGGCGACTTCGTGATCCCGGCGGGCGAGCGCGTACTCCTGCTCGTCGGTTCGGCGAACCGCGACGTCGAGGTGTTCGGCGCCGACGCCGACCGGTACGAGATCGGCCGCGACTGCGCCCAGTCCCTGATGAGTTTCGGCCTGGGCGCCCACTTCTGCCTCGGGGCGCACCTCGCGCGCCTCGAGGCCAACATCGGCCTGACCGAGGTGATCAAGTCGATCCGGGCAGTGGAGGTCGATGCCGACAAGGCGGTACGGGTCCACTCGGTGAACGTGCGCGGCTTCGCCGAGCTCCCGGTGAAGGTGACGGTGCGCTGATGGCTTTCCGTCCTCATCCCGAGCGCCGACCGGTCCTCGTCGCGGGCGCGTCGTCGGGCATCGGCGCCGCCACCGCCGAATTTCTCTCCGCTGCCGGCCATCCCGTCGCGCTCGCCGCCCGCCGGGTGGAGAAGTTGCAGGAACTCGCCGACAAGATCACCGCTGCAGGTGGCGAGGCCGTCGCAGTTCCGCTCGACGTCACCGACGAGCAATCCGTGCTCGACTGCGTGGCGAAGGCCGAAGCTGCTCTCGGGCCGTTGGAGATCGTCGTCGCCGGTGCGGGCGATCTCGCAGTCGGACTATCCTATGAGACCGGTACCGACCATTTCGCGGATCAGATCAACATCCATCTCACCGGCGCCTACCGCATCTACCGCGCCGTGATCGCCGGCATGATCGACCGCACCCGAGGAGATTTCGTGTTCATCGGCTCCGATGTGGCGATACATCCGCGGCCCTGGTCGTCGGCGTACGTCGCAGCCAAGTCCGGCATCGATGGGCTGGTGGCGACCATTCAGCTCGAGCTCGAGGGAACCGGTGTCCGTGCGGGAGTCGTGCGGCCCGGGCAGACACTCACCGGCATGGGGATGAACCTCGACCCGAAGACGACCGAGAACATGCTGAACGACTGGATCACACACGGTCTGGCCCGTCATGGCAACTTCCTCTCGCCCGAACACATCGCGCAGGCCGTCGCCGCCATGGTGACCATGCCTCGCGGTGCGCACATGCGGTCGGTCGAGGTGGAGGCCGAAGGCGCGGTCAGCGACAAGAAACGACAGGCAGCACAGGAGAAGGGGACGGATGGATGACCGCCATCACCGAATCAGGCCTGAAACAACCGAATCGCGTCTCGGGTGGCGAGGGCGAACACGGACATCTCGACGAACTCGCCACCGATCCGCTCGCACTGTTCTGGCGCGTGCGGGAGGAATGCGGGGACGTCGGCATGTTCCAACTCGCCGACCGTGAGGTTGTTCTCGTCTCCGGATCGGCCGCGAACGAGGAATTTTTCCGCGCCCCCGAGGAGGACCTCGACCAGGCCGCCGCCTACCCGTTCATGACACCGGTCTTCGGCGAGGGCGTCGTGTTCGACACCAGTCCCGAGGAACGATCCAAGGCGATCCACAACTCGGCGCTCAAGGGCGCACACATGAAGCAGCACGCGGTGACCATTCCCAACGAGGTCGAACGGATCATCGCCGAGTGGGGCGACGAGGGCGAGATCGATCTGCTGGACTTCTTCGCCGAGCTGACCCTCTACACGTCGTCGTCGTGCCTCATCGGGCGGAAGTTCCGGGAGCGGCTCAACGGGCACATCGCCCACCTGTTCCACGATCTCGAGAAGGGCACGGACCCGATCGCCTACGTTGACTACAACGCCGACATCGAGAGCTTCCGCAAGCGCGACGAGGCCCGGGCAGAACTGGTCGAGTTCATCCAGGGCGTGATGGACGAACGGATCGCGAATCCGACCGAGGACAAGGAAGATCGCGACCTGATGGACGTCCTCGTCCAGGTCGGATTCGACGCCAACACCATCACCGGCATGTTCATCTCGATGATGTTCGCGGGCCACCACACGACGTCGGGCACCGCCGCGTGGACCCTCATCGAACTGCTGCGCAACCCCGACTACATGCAACGCGTGTACGAGGAGCTCGACGAGATCTACGGCGAGACCCCGCCCGGCGAGCGCCCGGAATACACCTTTGCGCACACCCGTCAGATGCCACAGCTCGAGAACGCGCTCAAAGAAGCGCTGCGGCTGCACCCGCCGCTCATCATCCTCATGCGCGTGGTGCAGAACGACTTCCACGTCGAGGACTTCGAGGTGAAGGCCGGGCAGTCGATCGCCGTCTCGCCGGCGATCTCCAACCGGCTGCCCGAGGACTTCCCCGAGGCGGACACCTTCGACCCCGACCGTTACGACAAACCGCGGCAGGAGGATCTGGTCAATCGCTGGACCTGGATCCCCTTCGGCGCCGGTCGTCACCGTTGCGTCGGTGCGCAATTCGCGATCATGCAACTGAAGGCCATCTTCTCGGTGCTCTTCCAGAACTACGAGTTCGAGATGTTGCAGCCGCCGGAGAGCTACCGCAACGACCACTCGAAGATGGTGGTCCAGCTGCAGCAACCCTGCCGCGTCGCCTACCGCAAGCGTCAGGACGCGTGATGCGCGTCGAGGTGGACCTGGACCTCTGCCAGGGACATGGGATGTGTGAGCTCGAGGCGCCCGAGGTCTTCGCCGCGCACACCGATCATGTGGAGATCCTCGACGCGACCCCGGACGAATCCCAGCGCGCCGAGGTCGAGGCCGGCGTGCACTACTGCCCGACTCAGGCCCTTCGGATCATCGAGGACTGAGCTCCGACCACGTCGCCCACGCAAGACCCGAACGATCGAATAAAGGTGGAACACATGTCTTTTGACCGTGCCGAACTCGACGAGATGAAGGAGCGGTGGCTCGCCGCCAACATCGAGGCCGAAAAGGCGGGGGACTGGAAGCCCCTGGCCGACTTCTACACCGAGGATGCCACCTACGGGTGGAACTACGGCCCCAACAAGGATTTCATGGCCGTCGGCCGCGAGGAGATCCGCGAGCTCGCCCTCGGACAGGAGATGGAGGGTCTGCAGGGGTGGGAGTACCCGTACCAGGCGTGGGTCATCGATGACCAGACCGGCGACATGATCGGACTGTGGAAGCAGATCTACGAGGGCACACGCGACGACGGCAGCCACTACGCCCTCGAGGGCATCCAGGGTAGCTGGTTCAAGTACGGAGGAAATTTCCAGTTCCGTTGGCAGCGTGACTTCTTCGACTACGGCAACGTCTCGGCTCTCTTCATCGAGATGATGAAGAACAACGCGATGAGTGAGCCGATGCTCAAGCGTGTGGAGAAGTCGGCGCCGGGTGATCTGCCGGGTTGGTACGACTTCGGCAAGGCCCCGGTCGCGTTCTGGTGAACTGACATGACTTCCACAGCCCCGACCTACCAAGGTCTGAGTCAGGATCAGCTCGCCGTGCTCGTACCGGAACTGCTGCTGTCGGGTCAGATGATCGACCGCAGCGGCATGGCGCATCTCATCAGCGCCTTCGGCAGGGACGTGATGGGCAAGGTCGCCATCGAGGAGTGGATGGCCGCGAGTCCGGTCTACACGCATCGCATGCGTACGGCCCTGGGTATCGACGGCGACGGTGTCGAGGACATGTTCAAGTGTCTGCAACTCGACATCGGTGCGCCACCCCAGTTCATGGACTTCCGATACCGCATCGACGACGAGTACCACGGGTCGTTCGTGCTCGATCACTGCGGCGCGCTGCTCGACGTCGAACCCCTCGGCGACGACTACGTGACCACCATGTGCCACGACATCGAGGACCCCACCTTCGATGCGACGGCGATCGCGACCAACCGGCGCGCACGAATCCGTCCGGTTCATCGCCCCCCGCGTCGACCGGTCGATCGCACGCCGCACTGTGAGTGGACGGTCACGATCGAACCGGATCGAGACGAGCTGCCGCTCCCACCGGATTCGGTCGACATGTTCGAGACGAGGGCCGGTCAACTCGTCCTGTCGGCCATCGACACCACGGAGACCGACGGCTGGGTCGACTACCGCGGCCCGCTCGTCGAGGATCTGCAGTTCGCGGAGTGGTCGACGTCGGCTCTGGTGCGGATCGCCGAAGAGGTTGCGCTGCAACACCAGTTGCTGTCGCTGGGCTTCCTCGTCAGCCTGCGCAGGTATGCCGAGAGCGAGGCGCAGACCACCGAGATCTTCCGCAAGCAGCTGATCGGCATCGCCGGACTCGCTGCCGACCGGATTCGCGTCGCGCTCGATCTGTCCGCCGACGCCGCAGGTCTCGCCCAGGTACTGGCACTGCATCCGTGTTTCGGTCCGACCCAGTACACGGGACTCACCGCAGAGGCCGACGGGGACACGGTCACCGTCCGAATCCCCCGGGAGTCCGATGCGATGACCGACGGCGGTTGGACGTCGATACTCGATGTCGATCACGTCGAACCGTTGCAGGCGGCGGCGACCGCCGTCGATCCGTATCTCGTCGTCGCGGACGCGACCGAGGCCGACGGCGATCTCGTCGTCCGGATCACCAAGGCGGACACGCCGCAGAAGGAGTACGGTGAGGTGGCCGTCGCACGCTTCAGCGGGGGCGCGAGTTTCGAATTCGTCGACCGCGGGCGGTCGATCCCGATCACGCCGGTGGGCAGCTCGGCGTGACGTCGGGCGGCGGTTGGTCACCTGGCGGCGCGGGACTGGGGGGCCGGGTCGCCGTTGTCGCAGGCGCGACCCGCGGTATCGGACTGGCCGTCTCGTATGCGCTGGCCGGACAGGGAGTCTCGGTCGTCGTCAACGGTCGCGACGGACAGGCCGTCGACGACACCGTCGCCGAGATCCGCGGCGGCGGCGGATATGCCGTGGGCGTTCGCGGGTCCGCGGGTGACGACGGAGTGGCGCAGGCGATGGTCGAGGCGGCGCTGGCGGAGTTCGGTGCCCTCGACATCGCCATCAACTGCGCCGGCATCGCCGAACCTCCCGGTTCGACGGTGCTGACGATCGCTTCCGACGAGTTCCGCGAGCAGATCGACGCCCACCTGATGAGCGCCTTCCATCTCCTACAGGCCGCGGGGAGGGTGTTCGTCGAACAAGGATCGGGGTCGGTCGTGCTCACGGGTTCGGCGGCCTCGCTCGGAATGTTCGGTGGCAGCGGCTATCCCGCGGCGAAGGGCGGCGTCAACGCACTCGCCCTCGCCGCGGCCGCGGACCTCCGGGATCATCACGTACGCGTCAACGTGGTGATGCCGGGAGCGAAGTCGAGGTTGTCCTCCGGCGACGACTACGTCGCCCACATCGAAGGACTCCATCGTCGCGGAATCCTCGACGACCCCACGCGCGACGCGGCGCTCGATCCCGCCCCGCCCGAGTACGTCGCCCCGCTGTACGTGTTCCTGGCCAGTGACGCGGCCGAGCACATCACCGGCGAGATCTTCAGCGCTGCCGGTGGATTCATCGGCCGGTTCGAGTCGCAGCAGGCGAGTTTCGTCGCTTACCGCGACCACAAGGGCACCTCGCCCTACAGTCTCGACGAACTCGCCGGCATCCTGGCCGGGCCCCCTGCGCGTTAAGGCCTCCGCCCTTCGGTCCGAAGGAACGACATCACATCACCCCTGCTCTCTAATCGAAAGAACCGCATCACCCCTGCTCCCTGAGGTGTGAGGGGCGCAAGCGACGACTTTTCTGCTCCCTGAGGTGTGAGGAGCGCAAGCGACGAGCCTCGAAGGGTCCCGTAACCAGTCTCGCCAAGCCCCCAATCTGCTAGCCGAGTCTCGAACCTGCTAGCCGAGCGTGGCGAGGTCACCAGGTGGCTTCGACTCGGCGCCTCGCTGCGCTCGGTGCCGGCTCAACCAGCGGGGGTGGGGTTGATCGTCGGTCTTGCTGCGCTCGGAGCGGGCTCAACGAGCGGGAGTGGTTCGGTGGCGGCTCGACCAGCGGGGGTGGTTCGGTACCGGCTCAATTGGCGGGGGCGGGAGTGGTTCGGTGCCGGATCAACCAACGCGGCGGACGGCGCGTCGTTCGAGCCAGAAGCGGGCACCGTCGGCGATGGCCTCGGTCACCGGGCGTGGATGCCATCCGAGGTCGCGTTCGGCCTTGCCGTGGTCCATCTCGGACATGAAGTGCATCAACCGGACCGAGGGGATCGTCAACTGCACCGGCTTGCGCGTCAGCGCCCCACGGGCGGAACCCACCGCCCCGAAGGTGTACAGCGCAGCGCGGTTGAGAACGACGCGCGGGGGCTGACGACCGGCGGTCGCGGCGGCGATGGCCACGATCTCACCGGTGTCGATGGACCGCTCGGAGACGATGTAGCGTTCGCCGACCTCGCCGCGGTCCGCCGCGAGGAGCAGCGCCTGCGCGGCGTCGTCGATGCCGACCGACTCGGCGCGACAGCCGCGGACGGTGAACGGTAACTTGCCCAGCGCCGCACCGGCAACGAATGCGCCGTGGGGAGTTGGTTGCCAGTCGCCGGGTCCGTAGGTGTTGGCGACGCACATCGCGAGGGCGGGTACCGCGTCGTCCTGCGCTCGACGCCGCACCAGGTCCTCGGCGGCCACGCGACTGCGCACATACTCGGGAGCCCGCGCGGCCCAGTTGAACACATCGTCCTCCGTCGCCCGACGGCCGTCCACCCGCCCGATGGTCGCCGCGGTGCTCGTGAACACGAACTTCCGCAGTGACATCCGGGCTGCGACGTCGAGTACTGAACGCAGGGCCTCGACGTTCGTCCGGTACAGCGGTGCCGGATCGCGCAGCCACGCGCGCGTGTCGACCGCGCAGTGGAACACCACGTCGCAACCGGTCATCGCCCGCGCGACGGCGTCGGCGTCGAAGAGATCGCCGGTCACGTAATCGACGCCGAGACCGGCCAGGGTCCGGAGGTCACTGGTGGGCCGGGTGAACACCCGCACCTCGTCGCCCGCGTCCACGAGCTGCCGAACGAGATGAGAACCGAGAAACCCGTTGCCCCCGATGACCAGTGACGGCACGGTTCACAGCCCTCCGGGTGCGAGATCGTCGATCGCGGCTGCGCTGCGGGACAGCATCGCATCGAACATCGCGTTGCCGCGCTCGGTGGGTTGTGCAGCGGCGGAGCCGAACACGATGATCAGCGGCGCCTGGATCAGGTTGCCGACGTAGTCGTCCCAGCAGTTGTCGAGCGTGTAGTCGCTGACGCCCGCGGTGACCAGCGCCCGATGATACGAGGCGACGATGCCACGCTCGTGCCGGCGCCGATCATCGGTGGTCAGGCTGGTACTCAGCAGGAACGCGATGTCGCGCAGCGGGTTACCGGTGGTGATGGTCTGCCAGTCGATCACCGTGACCTCACCGGACGGTCCGAACAGGACGTTGTCGACCCGGAGGTCGCCGTGGATCAGGGTGGCATTGTCCAGCGGGGCGACCAGCCACTGGCCGGCCTCACGGACGAGCCAGTCGACCGCTGCCGATGACGGACCGATAGGGGAGAAGCGCTCGCGATAGACCTCAGCCATCGGCGCGAGGATCGACTCCATCACTTCCCGGTCGGCGTCGGTGGGCAACGGCATCTCGGCCAGCAGGGTCGGATCGTTCCACCGGGGAGCGTGCAGACCGGCAGTCGCCACGGCTACCGCCTCGGCCTGCGCGGGTGTGCAGCCGGCGATCTGATCGCCCTGCACGGCCGCGCCCATGTCCTCCAGCAGAAGTACGAACTCGGTGCCGCGGTCGGAGATGGTCGCGGCGAAGCAGTCTGGCATCGGCACCGTGAACGACCCGGCGAGGTCGCGGTAGAAGCGCACCTCGTTGCGGAACACCCCCGATCCGAACTCGCGCTGGTCCGGTGACCCGGTCGCGAGCTTCGCGATCATGGTGTCGGGCAATGTCGCTGGGCTGTCGTGCCCGAGGTGGAGGCGATAGGAACCCGCCATCTGCCCGGTTCCCACCGGTTCGGCACCGACCGACTCTACGCTGACGTCGTGACCGTGAGAGCGGAGGAATGAGGTCAACCACGTCGGGGTGAGTTCGTCTATGCAAGTCGGGATTCCGACGGTGTCCGGCACGGGCACGCCCTTTCGATCGAGCTGCGCGGGCCGGGCCGATGTGACCGGGCTCTCCCAGGCCGCTGATCGGACACTACCGAGGAATTGGACTGGTGTCCAGGGAACCGGCGCGGCGGTGTGCAGCTGTGCAGGCCGGCCACGCCGGGCGACCTTGCGAACAGCAAATCCATTCCGCCACACGAAGGATGGCCGTCGGCTAGGCTGCGCGGAGACGCGGCGGCCGGACTCGTGGCCGCCGGGACGAGGAGAGCGCGAGTGAGTACCAGACTCGACGGGAAGGTCGCACTCGTGACGGGCGCGGCACGGGGTCAGGGGCGCAGCCACGCCGTGCGGATGGCCGAGCAGGGCGCCGACATCGTCGCCATCGACATCTGCGATCAGATCACGACGGTCAATTACGCCATGAGCACGCCGGACGACCTGCAGCAGACCGCGAAGATGGTCGACGCGACGGACAGTCGGGTGATCGCGAAGATCGCCGACGTCCGCAGCCGGGACGCCCTGCAGGCCGCGATCGACGACGCGGTGGCGCAGTTCGGCAGACTTGACATCGTCGTGGCCAACGCCGGTATCAGCCCGCTCGGGCCCGAGAGTCCCTCGGTCACCTGGCTGAACACGGTGTCGGTGAATCTCGGTGGGGTGATCAACACCCTCGAGTTGTCTCTGCCGCACCTCGAAGCGGGTGCATCGATCGTCTGCATCGGTTCGATGGCCGCGTTCATGCCGTCGTTCGAGTCCGCGCAGGCCGGGCCGGGTGCAGGCGGTTACGGCCACTCGAAACGAGCGGTGGCGCGACTCGTCAACGACCTCGCCCGGCACCTGGCGCCGAAAGGTATTCGCGTCAACGCGATTCATCCCGGCAACGTCGACACCGCGATGGTGCATCACGACGAGATCTACCGGCTGTTCCGACCCGATCTCGAGAAGCCGGTCTACGACGACGTCAAGGACGTCTTCGCGTCGTTGCACGCGATGCCGGTGGACCTGCTCGCGCCGGAGGATGTCACCGAGGCGGTCCTCTACCTGGTGTCCGATGCTGCCCGGTACGTGACCGGTCAACAGCTCCGGGTCGAGGCGGGCGCGTTGCTGAACTCGGTGCCACCCGGCGTGCCCGACTGACGGTCACTGAACCGGTGGTCCCGCAACCGAACCCGGGTTCACTGGCAGAGCCGGCAAGGCGGGTCGTATCGACCGGTACGCCGTCAGCACCGACAACAGTTCCGACGGCGCGGCGCCGTGCATGATGACCGAGTCGACTCCCAGGTCGAACTGGCGCGCCACGGCGGCCGCGCACTGTTCGGCACTGCCGACCGCGCTGTCGGCGACCCACGACGCCGGGATGACCTCGGCGAGCCGGGTGAGTTCGTCGGCGGTGGCAGTGGCGTCGATCGGCCCGCGGGCGCCGGCGAAAGCCGGACTGTCTCTGATTCGTTCGAGATCATCCCCACGCCATCCGTTGGCACGCATCAGGACGTCCGGATACCCCTGGAGATAGGTCGCGAGCCGGCCGTACAGACGTCGCAACCGGTCGTCATCACCGAGATGGTCGGGCACGGTGGCCAGTACCGACCAGATGCGCACCGAAGCGGGGTCCCGACCGGCCTCGGCGGCCGCCGCCCGGACGGTCTCGACCGCGGCGATGGTGGCCTCGTCGGAGAAGAACGTGTGCAGGACGACACCGTCGGCGATGCGCCCGGCAAGACGTAAGGTGTTGGGCGACATCGTCACGAGCAGGATGGGGACCGGTGGAACCGCGACACCGAGGTTGAGGTAGTCGTAGGTGCCGAGCGGGCCGTCGTGGCCCAGGATCATCTCGCCGCGCCAAAGGGTGCGCAACACCGAGGCGGCGTCGGTGAGCTGGGCGCTCGTGACATCGGGAACCCCGAGAACCTGCCACTGTGCGGCGAATCCACGACCGAGGCCGAGCGCGAAGCGACCACCCGTCATGGTCGACAACGTGGCGGCCATGGACGCGGTGATGATGGGGTGCCGGGTGTTGTGGTTGGTCGCGGCCGTGGCGACGCCCATCCGGCGACTCGCCGCCGCGAGACCGCCCGCGAGTACGGCCGCGTCCTTCACGTTGAACCGCTCGGAGACGAAGGTGGCACCGAAGCCCGCGCGGTCGGCGAGCCCCGCTTCGTCGGCGAGTTCGGCGGGATCGACCGGATGGCGCGAGAGTGCGTAGTAGCCGATCTCCGGAAGCGTTTGCTGCGGGACGGATTCCGGTGTCGGTATGGTGGCCGCGGTCGAGGTCATGCCTGTGCGGCGACGGCTTGTCGATACACGCGGGACCGCGGCTCGCGCACCCAGAGTGTGCCCGTGCCGGGGACGGCTCCCTCGGATTTCAGGGTGCGCTTGAGGATCTTGTTCGTTGCGGTCGTGGGCAGGTCGTCCTCGATCCGGACATACGTCGGCCATGCTTTCGGCGACAGGTCGGCCTGTGCGGCAAGCTGTTCGGCGAAGGACTCCGGGGTCAGCTCGACGCCGTCCTGCAGGACAACGGCGGCCATCACCGCATCGCCGACGTGGTCGTCCGGAACGGCATACACGGCAACGCGATTGATCTCGGGAACGCGCAACAGCACCCGTTCGATCGGTCCGGCGGCGAGGTTCTCGCCGTCGACGCGCATCCAGTCGCCGGTCCGGCCGGCGAGGTAGATCCAGTCGTCGGCGTCCTTGTACGCCAGGTCGCCCGACCAGTACATCCCGTGGCGGAGACGCTCGCTGGTGGCGTCGGAATCGTTGTAGTAGCCCATGAACATCCCGCCGCCCTCGATGTTCACCAGCTCGCCGATCGCGTCGTCGGCATTGATAAGCGCTCCGCTGGAGTCGAATTCGGCACGCGGGCATTCGGTCAGCGTCGACGAGTTGTACACGGCGACGTTCGGGAAACCCTTGCCGATCGAACCGTGCGGCGTGCCGGGCTCACGGGTGATGATGATCGCCAGCTCGGTGGAACCGAAGCCGTCCCAGACGGTGCAACCGAACCGGCGCGAGAAATCGTCGATGTCGCGGTCGGTGGCCTCGTTGCCGAACGCCACCCGGAGCGGATTGTCGGCGTCGTCGGGCCTCTCCTCGGTGGCCAGGATGTAGGCGAGCGGTTTGCCCACGTAGTTCATGTACGTCGCGTTGTAGCGGCGGATGTCGGCCAGGAAGGTCGAGGCGGAGAACTTGGCGGGCGCGATCGCGGCACCGCCGCACAGTGCGACGCAGTAACCCCCCATGAGCGCGGCACTGTGGAACAGGGGCATCGACAGGTAGCAAACGTCGCCGGGGCCGATGTCGTATTTGTCGGCGAGCACCGGACCCGCGAACGGCATCATCATGTGCGCGAACTGGACCGGCTTGGGGTTTCCACTGGTCCCCGAGGTGAAGATCAGCATGAACGTGTCCATCGCCCCGGGTACCGAATGCGGGGTCAACTCCGCGGCGCCGGAGAGCATCTCGGCCCACTGCGGAGTAGAGGTGTCCAGCACCGTCACGCCGGGTAGCTCCAAGCCATCGAGGAGAGGGCGGTGCTCGGCGTCGGTGAGCAGGATCTGACAGTCCGCGCGCACGATGTCGGCCGCCAGACCCTCACCGCGGCGAGTGTTGTTGATCCCCGCCGTCACGTAACCGCCCAGCGCGCCGGCGGCCAGGGCGATCAGCATGTCCGGCGTGTTCCCGAGCAGCACGCCCACATGTAGCGGACGCTCGGTGTCGGCGATGCCGAGAATCGCCGACGCGGCGCGTTCGGCGTCGCGAATGTACTCGCGCCACGTCCATTGCCGACCCTCGTAGGTGATCGCGAGGTTGTCGTCGTCGGCGCGTGCCTGCAGGAGCTGGGTGACTGTCTCGGCCATGCGGCAAATCTAGAACGTGTTCACCGCACGTGTATACAGATTTGCGAGATTGTCTACTGCGGTACCGGAGGGGTCGCCGTGACCTTTGAAAGAACACTCGTGAGCGTCTGATCTCCATGCTCCCTGAGGTGCGAGCGAAGCGAGCCACGAAGGGTGTAACAACGTGTCTCGCCGGCCCTTCGAGGCTCGTCGCTTGCGCTCCTCACACCTCAGGGAGCACGGGTTACGGGCTTCTTTCAGATCAGGGAGCAGGGTGGGTGGCTCGCGCCCTCCCGCTCAGCGGAGTGTATTGTGGTCGGCTCGGCGTCAGCGCGTGAACGATCCGCTGCCCGGGACGACCGTGAAGGTCTGGTCGCCCTGGCCGAGGATCGTCGTGGTGAACTCGACCGATCCCGCTCCGGTCGCAACGGCGACCCCGTCGGACGGACGTCCGTCCGCACATGCGGCGAAGACCTCGTCGCCGGATGCGCCGGTCGAGGTGTTCTTCCAGCTGATCCCGACGCGCGCATCCTTCAGATTGGTGGCGCAGGACTCGGTGGGCGTCGTGTTGAGCGTGATCAGCGTGACCCCGGGTTCGGTGGCCGAGGCGAGGATGCTCGCCACGAAACCGCCCGTGATGCCGCTGGCGCCGACGGTGACGCCGGCGTTGGGGACCTGCTCCACGCTGAGGGGTCGTTCCGCGGGTGCGGCGAAGGCGGTGCCTGCTCCTGCGCTGAACGCTCCCACTGCCGCAATCGCCCCGATCGTCGCCACAGTTGTGCGTCGCATCTGTCTCTCCCGTCACTCTGGACACGTACGCACCCAGACTACGGGAGTGAGATTGGACTCTCCACTGTGAGATCGGCGGTACATCGCTGATACAAGAGATTTCATGAGCCAGCCGCACGATCCCCTGTCCGCGTTCCACCTCGGCGACATCTCGGTGTCGGAGACGGGCGTGCGTGCCTCGCAGCAACTGTGCACGCGCTTCGCCGATCATCGGGGACAGATCGAGCTGCCGGCGCTCGCTGTGCTGTTCGATCACAGCGGCGGTATCCCGTTCCATCGCATCCACGACGACCCCGCCGCGGCGACCCTCCAGGCACGCCTGACGATGTCCACGCACGGCCGCGCAGAAGTGGGCGACCTGGTTGCCGCACGGGCCGAGGTGGTCATGCACGACGACGCCTGGGGTTCGACGTCGGTCGAGATCCGCACCGGTACCGGGGACCTGTGCTGCGTCGGGACCGCACGCAACGTCCGCGTCGGCCGTGCCCCGACCGGTGCCACCCCGTCCGCCGAGATCGGCCACGCGACACCGCGATGCAGCGACGATGACGGGTCCGTCCTGCCCGAGCCCATACCCGCCGCGTTGTCCGGGCGGGCCGTGGTCGAGGAGATCGCGTCGAAATTGCGGGAACCCGGCCCGCTCACCGACATGCTCAACGGCCGCGTCGAGGTGATCGACGGCACCACCGACCGCGAGTCCGGCATCCGCTTTCGCAGCGCCACCGAACCGTGGATGGGCAACATGTTCGGCACCATGCACGGCGGCGTCATCGCCACCATCGCCGGCCAGGCGGCATCGTTCGCCGGGCATCTGCATGCCGGGGCCGGGCAGGAGTACTCGATCGGGGACATGGCGATCGGTTTCTACCGTTCACCTGCTGTCGACGGCAGTGAAGTGGTGGTCGAGGTGACGCCGATCAAACTCGGCCGCCGCATCTCGTCCTTCGAGGCGACGATGACCTCCTACGACGACATCCTGCTGAGCCGAGCCACGGTCGACATCCACTACCGCTGACCGCAGTTGGGTCGTCAGCCGGCCGAGCAGCGTCTATCGGGCGTGGCGAGGTTGCCGCGTCGGTCGAGGTCACCTCTTGTGCCCGGGTCGCCGAGTGGCTTCGACTCGGCGCCTCGCTCCGCTCGGTGCCGGCTCAACCAGCGGTGGGGCTCGGGTCGCCGAGTGGCTTCGACTCGGCGCCTCGCTCCGCTCGGTGCCGGCTCAACCAGCGGTGGGGGCAGGTCGCCGAGTGGCTTCGACTCGGCGCCTCGCTCCGCTCGGTGCCGGCTCAACCACCGGCGGTGAAGGCGCCGGGTCGTCCCTGCGGGAAAAACAATCAAGCGCGCTTGATTCTTCTGAGGCCGTGTGTGAGGGTGATCGCATGCCTGAGGGAAAAGCAGCCGTGATCGGCGTCGTCGCCGACCTCGAAGCCGAATCCGCGCAGCTCGACACGCTCGTCGCGGGTCTCGACGATGCGGGCTGGGCCACCCCCACGCCGGCGCCGGGGTGGACGATCGCGCACCAGATCGCGCATCTGGCGTGGACCGACGAGGTGGCGGCGGTCGCGGCCACCGACCCGGACCGGTTCGGCGCACTGCTCTCCGAGGCGGCGAGCAGTGTGGCGACCTACGTCGACGACGCCGCCGAAGCGGGGGCCGCCGCGCCGGCCGACGAGATCCTGGCCGGTTGGCGGGCGGCGCGCGACCGTCTCGCCGACGCGCTGCGCGCGGTACCGGCCGGCGTCAAGATCCCGTGGTTCGGGCCACCGATGTCCGCGGCGTCGATGGCGACCGCGCGCCTGATGGAGACATGGGCACACGGCCTCGATGTCGCCGACGCCCTCGGTGTTCCCGTCGTGCCGACCGATCGGATCCGCAGCGTCGCCCACATCGGTGTCCGCACACGCGACTTCGCCTACATCGTCAACGGCCGTACGCCGCCGGCCGAGCCGTTCCACTACGCGCTCACCGCGCCGTCGGGCGAGATCTGGACCTGGGGCCCGGACGACGCGTCGAACAGCGTGCGCGGGCCGGCACTCGACTTCTGCTTCCTGGTGACCCAGCGACGCGCACTCGCCGACCTCGCACTCGAGCTCACCGGACCCGACGCGGTCGAATGGTCGGGTATCGCACAGTGTTTCGCAGGTCCGCCCGGGCCGGGTCGCGAACCGCGGGCGAGCTGAGACGCCCGTCGTCGTCACCGTCCGCCGCTGACGTCCACCGCCCCCTTACGCCGCCGAATCGTCCGATCGCAGCAGCACGCAGTCGCACGCAGTCCGACAGGAGAACACGATGCCCATCGCCAGTCCGATCTGGGAGACGCCCGAACGCCTCGAATTGCGTTCCACCGTGCGCCGATTCGTCGACAAACACATCCTCCCGTTCCAGGACGACTGGGAGCGCGAGGGTGCCATCCCCCGTGAACTGCACATCGAGGCGGCCAAACTGGGTCTGTTCGGGCTCGGGGTCCCCGAGGAGGTGGGTGGCTCCGGCGGTGATCTGATCGACAGCACGATCCTCGGCGAGGAACTCCACTACGCCGGCGCGGCCGGTGGCGTCTTCGCGTCGCTGTTCACCCACGGCATCGCCCTGCCGCACCTGATCGCCGCCGGCGACCCCGACCAGATCGACCGGTGGGTGCGGCCCACGCTCGCGGGCGAGAAGATCGGGAGCCTGGCGATCACCGAACCCGGCGGCGGAAGCGACGTCGGCCACCTGACGACGAAGGCCGAGCGCGACGGGGACCACTACGTCGTCAACGGTTCCAAGACCTACATCACCTCCGCGGTCCGCGCCGACTTCGTCGTCGTCGCCGTCCGCACCGGAGGACCGGGAGCCGCGGGCGTCTCACTGCTCGTCGTCGAGAAGGGCACACCCGGCTTCGAGGTCACGCGGAAGCTGGACAAGATGGGGTGGCGCAGTTCCGACACCGCGGAACTGTCCTTCGTCGATGCGCGGGTGCCGGTCACCAACCTGGTCGGACCGGAGAACTCCGGATTCTCGCAGATAGCAACCGCTTTCGTCACCGAACGGTCCGGTCTGGCGGTGCAGGCGTACGCCAGTGCGCAACGCTGCCTCGACCTCACCCTGCAGTGGGCGCGCGACCGTGAGACCTTCGGCAAACCCATCATCGCCCGGCAGTCGGTGCAGGACACCCTGATCGAGATGGCACGCCGCATCGACATCGCCCGCACCTACACGCGGGCCCTCGTCGAACGGAAGGTCAGCTCCACCGACGACCTCATCGCCGAGGTGTGCTTCGCCAAGAACACCGCGGTCGAGGCGGGGGAGTGGGTGGCCAACAAAGCCGTTCAGCTGCACGGCGGCCTCGGTTACATGACCGGCACCGAGGTCGAACGGCAATACCGCGACATGCGCATCATCGGGATCGGTGGCGGCACCACCGAGATCCTCAACGGACTGGCCGCCAAACGGCTCGGTTACCAGGCCTGACCGGCCGCCGAAACCGTCCGCCGCCGAACCACATCGAAGACCGAGACAGGGAGCATCGACATGACCGTGGACACCAATCCGTTCGTGGAGACCACCGAACGCGCCGAGCTGCGCGCGGCGGTCGCCGGACTCGCCGCGAAGTACGGACAGGAGTACTTCCGCGAGTGCGCGCGCACCGGCCGCAAGACCGACGAGTTGTGGGCCGAGGCGGGCAAGCTCGGCTTCATCGGGGTCAATCTCCCCGAGGAGTACGGCGGCGGCGGTGCCGGGATGTACGAGCTCGCCATCGTGATGGAGGAGATCGCCGCGTCGGGCACCGGACTGCTGATGCTCGTCGTCTCACCGGCCATCTGCGGCAACGTCATCGCCCGTTTCGGCACCGACGAGCAGAAGCAGCGGTGGCTGCCGGGTCTCGCCGACGGGTCGATCACGATGGCGTTCGGTATCACCGAACCCGATGCCGGCTCCAATTCCCACCAGATCACCACCACGGCCCGTCGGGACGGCTCGGACTGGTTGCTCACCGGCCAGAAGGTCTACATCTCCGGCGTCGACCAGGCGCAGGCCGTGTTGATCGTCGCCCGCACCGAAGACGCGAAGACCGGCAACCTCAAGCCCGCGCTCTTCATCGTCCCCACCGACTCCGAGAACTTCTCGTACACGATGATCGACATGGAACTGCAGAACCCAGAGAAGCAGTTCCAGCTCTTCCTCGACGATGTGCGATTGCCCGCCGACGCGCTCGTCGGCTCCGAGGACGCTGCCCTGAGTCAACTGTTCGCCGGGCTCAATCCGGAACGCATCATGGCCGCGGCGTCGGCCGTCGGGATGGGCCGGTTCGCGCTCGACAAGGCGGTGTCGTACGTGAAGGAGCGCACGGTGTGGAAGACGCCGATCGGTGCGCACCAGGCGATCGCGCACCCGCTCGCCCAGGGCAAGGTCGAGCTCGAGATGGCCAAGCTGATGATGCAGAAGGCCGCGACCCTCTACGACGCCGGCGACGACTGGGGCGCCGCCGAGCCGGCCAACATGGCGAAGTACGCGGCCGCCGAGGCCTGTGTGAAGGTCGTGGACCAGGCCGTGCACTCCCTGGGCGGCAACGGTCTGACCACCGAGTACGGACTGGCGCCGATGCTGAGCCTCGCCCGGATCGCCCGCATCGCCCCGGTGAGCCGGGAGATGATCCTCAACTTCGTCGCGCAGACCAGCCTCGGGCTGCCGAAGTCCTACTGAGGCTCGCGGTGACCACGTCGTCGGCGAACACCCGCTCCCCGCAACAGGAACGCTCGCGGTTGACCCGCGAGCGCCTGTTGCGGTCCACGGTCGACGCGCTGGCCGCGGACGGCTGGGCCGCCGCGACCGTGGCCGCGGTCGCCGAACGTGCCGGCGTGTCCCGCGGTGCGGCGCAACATCACTTCCCGACGCGCGAAGCCCTCATCACCGCGGCACTCGAGCAGGTCTTCGAGGACATGACCCGCGCTGCCGTCGGGGATCCGCACGCATCGCCGGAGGCGGCCGACGAAGTGACCCCGGACCGGGTCATCCGCGCCGTCCAGCGGGCCGTCGACGTCTACACCGGCACCGAATTCAAGGCAGCACTCCAGGTCTGGGCCGCCGCCGCGTCCGACCCGGCGCTGCGGCGGCTCATCCTGCCACTCGAAGCGAAGTTCGCCCGCGCGGCCCATCAGCGGACGATGGCCGCGATGGGGGTGGCCCCGGACGACGAGACCGGTTACCGGCTGGTGCAGGCGACTCTGGACATGGCGCGCGGACTCGGCCTGGCGGACACGCTGTCCGATGACTCCGCCCGGCGTGCGCTGGTCGTCGACACCTGGTCGGCGCAGCTCGTCGCGGCGTTCGGGAGCGCGCCCGCGGACCGGCCGGGCGCGGACTAACCGCGTTCGTCGGCGGGCTGTCCGGGCTCCGGCGCATCGGGTCGCCGACCGCGGGTGCCGACCCAGTAGACGCCGAACGACATGAAGGCCATGCCGACGAACACGACGACGAGCGAGATCGTCATCGACAGATAACCCTGCCCGCGCGGATCGATGAACGGGTAGGGATACCAGTCCGCGATCGGCCCGCGGATCAACGTGTAGACGCCGTACACGAGCGGGATCGTGAGCCAGGACAGCCACGCCCGTTCGGGTAGTCGCCGGGCGCGCACCACGATCCAGTCCAAAAGCATGACGAGCGGGATGACGCGATGCAGCACGTCGTTCACCCAGGCGTAGGTGACATCGACGTCGATGCCCTGCAGCAGAAGCGCATAGACGATCCCGGTGATGACCATGCAGGTGGTCGCCGCCCCGCGGCACCACTCCCAGGCCGGGCTTGCCGGGGCCAGCAGTCCGCCGACGAGCAGGATGAGCGCGGCGAAGATATTGCTCAGCACCGTGAAGTAGCTGAAGAAGTTCGCGAGCGTGAAGCCGGCGTCGCCGTAGCGCAGCACCGCCTGATACACGAGCGCGGTGACGCCCAGGGCGGCAAAGGCGATGCGGAGCAGACGTATCCACCAGGTCACGGTCACAGGTGTGATTCAAGCACCTCGTGCGGGCGCGGACCGGAAAGTCCGCCCGGCGACGTGGGTGGCCGGTTCGCCCGAGGGAGACGGCACCTCGGGCGAACCGACCGGGTATTCACTCCGCGTGGATGATGACCCCGCGGATGTTCTTGCCGTCCCGCAGATCCTGGTAGCCCTCGTTGACCTGGTCGAGGGTGTAGGTCTGCGTGACCAGTTCGTCGAGCTTGAGCTGCCCCGCGTCGTACAGGCGCAGCAGTTTGACGATGTCGTACTGCGGATTGGCCGAGCCGAACAGACTGCCCTTGATGGTTTTCTGGTTCAGGGTCAGATCGGTTCCGGAGACCTGCACGGTCAGCTTCGTCGGATCGGCAAGACCGGTGATGACGACCGTCCCGCCCTTGCCCACGACGGCGGTCGCGTTGGCCACGACCTCCGCGTCGACCGTGCCGACGAGGATGAGGGCCTGGTCGGCACCCTGCCCCCAGGTCAGTTCGTTGACCTTCTCCGCGGCCTCGGCGGCGTCGGCGAAGGCATGTGTTGCACCGAATTTGAGCGCCGTGTCGCGCTTGAGCGCGACCGGGTCGACGACCACGACGTATTTGGCCCCGGCCGACACCGCGCCCTGCACCGCGTTGATGCCCAGGCCGCCGATGCCGTAGATCACCACGGTGTCGCCGGCACGCACGCCGCCCGCGTACACCGAGGTGCCCCAGCCCGAGGGCACGCCGCAACCTACGAGCACTGCCTTGTCGAGCGGCAACCACTCGTCGACCTTGACGACCGAGTGCTGCGAGATCGTCGCGCGTTCGGCGAAGGTGCCGAGCATGCACATGGCTCCGAAATCGTCACCGCCACCGTGGAATCGGAATGTGCCATCGGGCATCGATCCCTCGAGGATGGTGGCGCCCATGTCGCAGAGGTTCTGCCGGCCGGTGGAGCAGTAGCGGCAGGTGCCGCAGTTGGGGATGAAGCTGCAGACCACGTGGTCGCCGGGCTTGACCTTGGTGACGCCCGGGCCGACCGCCTCGATGATCCCCGAACCCTCGTGGCCGCCCACGATCGGATAGCGGGGCGGGAGGTCGCCGTCGGTCAGGTGAAGGTCGGAGTGGCACAGGCCGGCCGCGGTGTACTTGATCAGCACCTCGCCTTCGCGGGGCTCGTCGAGGTCGAGTTCGACGATCTCGAACGGCTTTCCGGGTCCGGTGAGGACGGCTGCCTTGGTGGTGAGAGACATGAAATCGTGCTCCTTGGGTGTACTCGAGGGCGGATGGGGGTCAGAGCGAGATGTTGACGGCCTTGGTCTGGGTGTAGAGCTCGATGGCCGACGAGCCGAGTTCGCGCCCCCATCCCGACTGCTTGTAACCGCCGAACGGCATGGCGGTGTCGAAGCCGTTGTACTGGTTCACCCAGACCGAGCCGGCCTTGATCTGTCGAGCTGTCCGGTGCGCCTTGGACAGATCCGTGGTCCAGATGCCTGCTGCGAGACCGTAGATGGAGTCGTTGGCCGCGGCCGCGACCCCGGTGTCGGCATCGAAGGGCATGGCGGCGACGACGGGACCGAAGATCTCCTCCTGCACGATCGAGAAACTCGGGTCGACGTCGACGAAGACGGTCGGTTCGATGAAGAATCCCTCGTCGCCCCAACGCTTTCCACCCGTCAGCGCCCGTGCGCCGTCGGCGAGGCCCGCCGCCAGGTATCCCGAGACGCGATCGAACTGCTCTTGGCTGACCAGCGGTCCGAGTTCGGTCGACGGGTCGAGGCCGGGTCCGATCTTGGCCTGCGAGGCCGCCTCGGCGACGGCCGCGGTGAAGTCGTCGAAGATCGGCCGCTCGACGAAGAGACGTGTTCCGGCGACACAGCACTGTCCGTGGTTGAACATCCAGGCCGCGACCGACCCGGCGACCGCCTTCTCGAAGTCGGCGTCGGCGAAAACGATGTTGGGGCTCTTGCCGCCGAGTTCCAGCGACACCTTCTTGAGGTTGCCCTTCGCGGCGTCGACGATCTTCTTGCCGACCTCCGTCGAGCCGGTGAACGCGATCTTGTCGACGTCGTCGTGCGCGGCGAGCGCCGCGCCGGCCTCGCCGTAACCGGTGACGATGTTGACCACGCCCGGTGGGAAGCCGGCCTCTTGGAACACCTCGCCGAGGAGCAGGGCCGTCAGCGGGGTCTGTTCGGCCGGCTTGAGGATGACGGTGTTGCCGGCCGCCAATGCGGGGGCCAGCTTGAACGCGGCCATCAGGAGCGGGAAGTTCCACGGCACGATCAGGCCGCAGACTCCGACCGGCTCGCGCAGGGTGTACGCGTGGAACTCGCCGCCGGGCACGAACGGCATCGAGACGTCGACCGTCGACCCGGTGATCTTGGTGGCGAGGCCCGCGTTGTAGTGGAAGATGTCGGCCGACCAGTTGGTGTCGACCGCGGCGGCGATGGTGGCCGCCTTGCCGTTGTCGAGCGCCTCCAGCTGGCCGAACTCCTCGGCGCGTTCGGTGAGGATGTCGCCGACCCGCCAGAGCAGGCGTTCGCGTTCATTCGGCTTCATCCGGGTCCACGGGCCGTCGTCGAAGGCCTGGCGCGCGGCGCGGACCGCGCGGTCGATGTCGGCCGCGTCGCCGTGCGCGACCGAGGTGAGCGGACGCGCCGTCGCGGGATCGATGGTCTCGAAGGTGCGGCCCGAGGCCGACCACACCCACTCGCCGCCGATCAGCATCGGACGGTCGGCGGAGATGAAATCGCGAACGCGCTCATGCAGGGCGGTGTCGGGAACGACGGCGGTCATGTGGCCTCCTGGTCGGCGTGGTGCCGGCGGTGATGTGGTCGGTGGAGTGATCTCGGTCATATTCGACCTGACTTATTTCTCTCACCGTTCCGACGTGTCGCCGTGTCCAGAAACTGAACACCTGGGCTGTACAGGGGTCGCGGCGACCGGCCGTCACCGCGTGGCTACCGTGAGACGCCGGACAAGTCAGGGACCTTCGGAGGAGCAGAGTGAACGTGCGCCCAGCGGGCAGGGTCGGCGCCGCCCTGCGTGGCCTCGGCCCGGTGACCGGGGGTATCTCGATCCGTGAGGCCCTCCGGGCGGGAGCAGGGGCCGGGGTGGCGCTCGGACTCGTCGGTCTGGTGCTCGCCGCGTCGGGGGTCGACCTGCGGCTCGGACTCTTCCTGATCGCGCCGTTCGGGGCGACCGCCGTGCTCGTCTTCGCCGCGCCGAACAGTCCGTTGGCGCAGCCGTGGCCCGCGACCGTCGGCAACGCGGTGTCGGCGGTCGTGGGGGTGGCGACCACCCTCACCATCGGCCAGCCCGCGCTTCGGGCGGCGCTCGCGGTCGGTCTGTCCGTGGCCTTGATGATCGGGTGCCACGCGGTCCATCCGCCTGCCGGCGCGGTGGCGATGACAGCCGCGCTCAGTCCGGAGACGATCCAGTCGCTGGGGTTCCGGTTCGTCCTCGCACCCGTCCTCGTGGGCACGCTCCTGCTGGTGGTCCTCGCCGCCGGGTACGCCCGGTTGACCGGACGGCGTTATCCGTATCGCCGGTTCGACGCGGCGCCCCCGCCGGCGGCGCGGCTGGGTCTGGACGAGGACGAACTGACCGGCATCCTCGACCGGTACGGGCAGTCGCTCAACCTCGGTGTCGCCGACCTCGCGCGACTGATCGGGGCCGCCGAACTGCAGGCTGCCGGTCACCGCGCGGGCCCGCTCGCCGCGACGGACGTGATGTCCCGAGACCTGGTGACCGTGAACCCCGAGACGCCGCTGCGAGACGTCGCCGTCCTCTTCGACGAGTACGGCTTCACCTCGCTGCCGGTGACGTCGGACGACGGCATGTTCGTCGGTGTGGTGTTCCAGATCCATCTCGTGCGGCGGTTGATGCGCTCGAACGACGTCGAGTTGTGCGCCGCGGACGTGATGTCGGCGGAACCGGCCGTCGCGACCCCGGGCACGCCGGTCGGGGCGCTGTTGCCGCTGCTCGCCGAGAGCGGATGCGACGCGGTCCCGGTGTTGGATGGGCACACCCTGGTCGGCATCGTGACCCGGACCGACCTCATCGCGGCGCTCGCACGGCAGACGCTGCGGGACCCGGTGCCCCGCACCGCGGTGCCGGAGTAGCCGCGCGCTCAGATGTCCAGTGCGCGCATCCGCGAGTACAGCGTCGTCCGGCTGATGCCGAGATCTCTTGCGGCATGCACCTTGTTGCCGCGGGCGCGGTCCAGCGCCTCGACGATCGCGGTGCGCTCGGCCTGTTCCCGGCCGGACAGGTGCGCGGCCCGGCTGGTCGTCCGATAGGCGGGTGGCAGGTCGGCGGGTTCGACGACCCGCGCGGCGCGCGCTCGGCACGTCAGAGCGGCCTGCCGGAGCACCGAGTTGAGCTCGGTGAGGTTCCCGGGCCAGTCGTCGCACAGCAAGGCGTCCGTCGCCAGTCCGGACAGCGTGAGCTCCGGGTCGATGTCTGTCAGTGCGCTGCTCGCGATCGACGCCAGCTCCGAGGTCCGATGACGTAGAGGAGCGAGATCGACCCGTGTGGCGCACCGGGCGAGGAGTGCGGCGACTCCCGGACTCGCCTGGTCGCGCGGCCCGCCGACGACGATCAGCGGCGACTCCGGCGAGCTCGACACCGCCACGCGCCCGAGTAGGGCGACCGACTGCGCGTCGAGGAGATCGACGCCGTCGATCACCAGGGTCGTGCTCATCGACCGGGCGCGTCCGACGAACGCGGGGATGTCGGGGCGACGACCGCTGATGATCTCGTCGGCGACATCGACGATCACCGGTGGCGAGTCGGTCTCGGCGGCGAGCGCAGCGGCGTGGGTGCTGCGTCCGGTCCCCGGTTCGCCGGTGATCGCGACGCTGGTGCGGGACGGGGCGGTCGGTGGCGCGGACCGCCTCGGCGGCGGCTCGCTGACCGGCCGGAAGCGGAACAGGGCCGCGCCGCAGGCGCCCGGCACGGGTTCGACGGCGACCTCGACCTCGGCGCCCGACACCAGGGTCAGCGGCAGTACTGTCGCGCGCAGTGCGGGATCGGTCGCGACGATCCGCATCGCGCCGATGTCGGTGGGGGAGAGCAGTTCGGCAGCAAGGGCATTCGTGAGCTGGAGGTCGTCGCCGATGGCCGCGACGGCGAGGTCGCGACGCGGTGCGGCGCGCTGGAACGCGTCGAGGACGCGTCGCTGGTGCGCTCGCGACCGGTCCAGCAGGCGGTCGGCGATGTCGGCGACGATCCCGTTGACGACCGGGATCGCCAAGGGGTTGATGCGATCGGCGATCTCGGACATGCAGATGATCCCGGCCAGCCTGCGGGTCGCGGGATGGATGATCGGCTGTCCGAAGCAACTGATCGACTTGAACTGGTCCAGGTAGTGCTCGGAGCTGTTCACGACGATCCCGCCCCGGGTCTCCGCCGGGGTACCGAGGGCCGTCGTCCCGACGACGTCCTCGCCGAACGGCACGCCCGGCGAGGCGCCGATCGCGTCGAGACGGCGCTCCACGGTCGTGCCGAACGCCACCCGCGTCACCATCCGGCACTCGTGGTCGACGAGCAGCAGCGAGACATCGGTGTCGGCGAGTCGGGCGGCGGCGTCATCGAGGACCGGGCGGGCGGCGTCGAGCAGCGGGTCGGCGGCAGCGATGTCCTGGACCTGCGTCGGCGTCCGGTCCTCGGGGCGGACCCCGGACAGCTCCGAACGACGCCACGACGACTCGATGACGGGCCGTCGGGGCGACGAATCGGAGGTGCGGTGCAACGTGTCGATACCCACCAACGTGACACATGTCACCGTGCAACGAAAGGCCGGGTCCGCGATCGGCGGTGGCCGGGCCCTGATGGCGGGGTACTACCGTGGTCGCATGCGCGTGGCGACCTGGAACGTGAACTCCGTGAAGCAGCGCATCCCGCGCCTGTTGCCCTGGCTCGACGAGCGCCGACCCGACGTGGTGTGCCTGCAGGAGACCAAACTCTCCGACGCCGCGTTCGACGAGTCACTCGGCACCGATCTCACCGACCGCGGATACGAGGTCGCGCACGCCGGACAGGGTCAGTGGAACGGGGTGGCGCTGTTGTCGCGGGTCGGACTCGACGACGTCCGGATCGGGTTCGACGGCATGCCCGGATACCCCGACCCGTCGACCCTGGAGGCACGGGCGGTGTCGGCGGTGTGCGGCGGACTCCGCATCCACTCGCTGTACGTGCCCAACGGCCGGACCCCGGACTCGGACCACTACACCTACAAACTCGAGTGGCTCGCGGCGCTGGCCCGTGCCGTGGAGGACCCGACCACGACACTCCTGTGCGGCGACATGAACATCGCGCCGGCCGACGCCGACCTGTTCGACCCCGCCGCGTATGTGGGACACACCCACGTCACTCCGGCGGAACGGGCCGCGCTGGCCACCTTCGAATCGATGGGCCTGCGCGACGTCGTCCGGGACCGGTGGCCGGGCGAGCGTGTGTTCAGCTACTGGGACTACCGCGCCGGCATGTTCCACAAAGACCTCGGGATGCGCATCGACCTGATCCTCGCCGGAGCGTCCGCTGCCGATCGCGTCGCGGCCGCCTGGATCGACCGGAAAGCACGCAAGGGCAGCAAGCCGAGTGACCACGCGCCGGTCATCGTCGACCTCGACGAGGCTCCCGATGGCGACATCGGACCGGTGGTCCCGCCGCCGTCGAATCCGGCGAAACCCGGTGCGACGAAGGTGAAACTGCCGCAGACGCCGGAATGATGCCCCGCCCGGCGTCCGCGACGCGCCTGCGCCGTTCGGTCATCGCGGCCGCCCGGGCCTATGGGCGCCTGCTCGGCACGGTGCTCTCCGTCGCCCGCCGGCTCGAGGCGGGACGACTCGGCGACGCCCCGGCGGCCACGGCGGGTGTGCTCCTTGCGGTGCACCTGGTGCCGGTGACGATCTGGCTCGGCCCGCTCGGGTTCGTCGTCGTGCTGGGCGCGGGCCTCGTCACGTCGAGCGTCATCCGCCGTCGCGTGCGTCATCGCGGGTTGACCCCGGCCGAGCGAAGCGTGGCCGTGGCGGTCTTCGGGGACGTGGGGTGGCTCGATGACGTCGTCCTCACCGATCTCGCCGGTCGGGGCGGGCGCGCCTTCACGGTGCCCGCGGTCGACGGACGCATCCTCTGCAATCTCGGGTCGCACCTCGACGCGACCCTGGGGCCGGGGAGCAGGGCATATCCGGTGCCGGGTCAGCTGCTCATCCACGAACTGGTCCACGCCTGGCAGATCGCCGCTGCCCGTTCCCCTGCCGGGTTCCTCGCCGATGCGCTGGCCGACCAGGCCCGGTACGAACTGGGTGAGGACGTGTACGGCGTGCGCGATGCCGGTGAGAACCACCACATGCCGCGCCGGGGCGAGGTGGAACGGCAGGCGACGATCGTCGACCGGTGGTTCGGCGGTCAGTCCTCGCCGACGCGTCGACCGTGCGACCCCGAGAGCCCGTCCGCACCCGTGATCGAGCAGCTCAGGCGACCCGTGCAGCGCGGATGACGGAATGGTCGCACCGGCGACTCGCGCCCTCGACGCATGCGGTTTGACGGTGTAGAAGTGGGAGGGTCACGCCGAGCACGAGCGTGGCCCGGAGCCGATCGCGCACGACCCGTTCACCTGCCGGTTGCGTGCAGGATCCGTTTTTTGACCTGTGTAAACCCGATCGGTAGAGTGGATCGTCGGTGCCCGGCCCATGCTGGGCCAGTCCGCATGCCTGCCCTACGGCTCTCGAGCCGCCGAGCATCTCGGGGTACGGCCGGCAGAGGGGCTGACAGGCGAATCCGCTGTCGAGTGTATGACACGCCCGACCTCGGGGTAGCGAAAATGTACTGACCAGCACATACGTGCTGGTGGGGCGAGTTGTGGAAGCCGCGAAAACAGGCCTGCGAGCCACTTCGTGCTTGCCCGGAGCACCAACCACAACCGATGACAAAGAGGAACGAACACCTAGTGCCAACCATCAATCAGCTGGTCCGCAAGGGCCGTCACGACAAGGCTGCCAAGACCAAGACCGCGGCCCTCAAGGGAAGCCCGCAGCGTCGTGGCGTGTGCACCCGCGTCTACACCACCACCCCCAAGAAGCCGAACTCGGCACTGCGCAAGGTCGCCCGTGTGCGCCTGACCAGCTCGGTCGAGGTCACCGCCTACATCCCCGGCGAAGGCCACAACCTGCAGGAGCACTCGATGGTGCTCGTCCGCGGCGGTCGTGTGAAGGACCTCCCGGGTGTGCGCTACAAGATCATCCGCGGCTCGCTCGACACCCAGGGTGTCAAGGACCGCAAGCAGGCTCGCAGCCGCTACGGCGCCAAGAAGGGGAACTGATAAGTCATGCCACGTAAAGGACCCGCTCCCAAGCGCCCCCTCATCAACGATCCCGTCTACGGTTCGCCGCTGGTCACCCAGCTGGTCAACAAGATCCTGCTGGACGGCAAGAAGTCGACCGCCGAGCGCATCGTCTACGGCGCCCTCGAGCAGGCTCGCGACAAGACCGGCACCGATCCGGTCGTCACCCTCAAGCGCGCTCTCGACAACGTGAAGCCCACCCTCGAGGTGAAGAGCCGCCGCGTCGGTGGTGCCACCTACCAGGTGCCGATCGAGGTCAAGCCGAACCGCGCCAACACCCTCGCGCTCCGCTGGCTCGTCAGCTTCAGCCGTCAGCGTCGTGAGAAGACCATGGTCGAGCGTCTCGCCAACGAGTTGCTGGACGCGTCCAACGGTCTCGGTGCTTCGGTGAAGCGCCGCGAGGACACCCACAAGATGGCCGAGGCCAACCGGGCGTTCGCGCACTACCGCTGGTAATCGACCCCAAACCGGGTACTGGGCGCTCGGCGCGAAGCGACGACCGCCCAGTCCACCCGAACTCGTTCGGGTGGGGGCGAGCGCAGCGAGCCCGGGGCTGATAAGTGAAGACAGCCTTTAGTCCGAAATCTTCCCGAAGGGAACTTGATGGCACAGGAAGTGCTCAGCGACCTGAACAAGGTTCGCAACATCGGCATCATGGCCCACATCGATGCCGGCAAGACCACCGCCACCGAGCGAATCCTCTTCTACACCGGTGTGAACTACAAGATCGGTGAAACCCACGACGGTGCCTCGACCACCGACTGGATGGAGCAGGAGAAGGAGCGGGGGATCACCATCACCTCCGCGGCGGTGACGTGTTTCTGGAACAAGAACCAGATCAACATCATCGACACCCCCGGCCACGTCGACTTCACCGTCGAGGTGGAGCGCAGCCTCCGCGTGCTCGACGGCGCGGTCGCCGTGTTCGACGGCAAGGAAGGCGTCGAGCCGCAGTCCGAGCAGGTCTGGCGTCAGGCGGAGAAGTACGACGTCCCGCGTATCTGCTTCGTCAACAAGATGGACAAGCTCGGTGCGGACTTCTTCTTCACCGTGCGCACCATCGAGGAGCGCCTCGGCGCCAAGCCGCTGGTCCTGCAGCTGCCGATCGGCGCCGAGGACAACTTCGACGGCGTCGTCGACCTCATCGAGCAGAAGGCGATCACCTGGCGCGGAACCGTCGAGATCGGCGCTGCGCCGACCATCGAGGAGATCCCCGCCGATCTGGTCGACCAGGCTGCGGAGTACCGCGAGAAGCTCCTCGAGACGGTCGCCGAGACCGACGAGGCACTGCTCGAGAGGTACTTCGGCGGCGAAGAGCTGACCACCGAGGAGATCAAGGGCGCGATCCGCAAGCTCACGATCGCCCGTGAGTTCTACCCGGTGATCTGTGGCTCGGCGTTCAAGAACAAGGGCGTGCAGCCCATGCTCGACGCGATCATCGATTACCTGCCGTCCCCGCTGGACGTGCCGTCGGTCGAGGGTCACGCCGTGGGCGACGAGGAGGAGATCCTCTCGCGCAAGCCGTCCGCGGACGAGCCGTTCTCGGCTCTCGCGTTCAAGATCGCGGCTCACCCGTTCTTCGGCAAGCTCACCTTCGTGCGCGTGTACTCCGGCAAGATCAACGCCGGCACCCAGGTGCTCAACGCGACCAAGGGCAAGAAGGAGCGCGTCGGCAAGCTCTTCCAGATGCATGCCAACAAGGAGAACCCGGTCGAGGACGCCACCGCGGGCCACATCTACGCGATGATCGGTCTCAAGGACACCACCACCGGTGACACCCTGTGCGATTCGGCGTCGCCGATCGTGCTCGAGTCCATGAGCTTCCCGGACCCGGTCATCAACGTCTCGATCGAGCCGAAGACCAAGTCCGACCAGGAGAAGCTGGGCACCGCGATCCAGAAGCTCGCCGAAGAGGACCCGACCTTCTCGGTCCAGCTCGACGAGGAGACCGGCCAGACCGTCATCGGCGGTATGGGCGAGCTCCACCTCGACATCCTCGTCGACCGCATGAAGCGCGAGTTCAAGGTCGAGGCCAACGTCGGCAAGCCGCAGGTGGCCTACCGCGAGACCATCCGCAAGACGGTCGAGAAGCACGAGTTCACCCACAAGAAGCAGACCGGTGGATCGGGCCAGTTCGCGAAGGTCATCATCAAGCTCGAGCCCCTGGTGGACGCCGAGGACGGTGCGACCTACGAGTTCGCCAACGCCGTCACCGGTGGTCGCGTCCCGCGCGAGTACATCCCGTCGGTGGACGCCGGTGCCCAGGACGCCATGCAGTACGGTGTCCTCGCCGGATACCCGCTGGTGAACCTGAAGGTCACCCTGCTCGACGGTCAGTACCACGACGTCGACTCCTCGGAGATGGCGTTCAAGATCGCCGGCTCGCAGGCCCTGAAGGAAGCTGCGCGGATGGCCGGTCCGGTCATCCTCGAGCCCCTGATGGCCGTCGAGGTCACGACTCCCGAGGACTACATGGGTGACGTGATCGGCGACCTGAACTCCCGCCGTGGCCAGATCCAGGCCATGGAGGAGCGCAGTGGTGCGCGTGTCGTGAAGGCACAGGTGCCGCTGTCGGAGATGTTCGGCTACATCGGAGACCTCCGGTCGAAGACCCAGGGCCGGGCAAACTACTCCATGGTGTTCGATTCGTACGCGGAGGTTCCCGCGAACGTGTCGAAGGAAATCATCGCGAAGGCCACCGGCGAGTAAACCCGGTCCTAGCGACATGCGCCGACCAGTTCTGCGCACCAACGTAAGAAGAAAACCCCTGCTGGGATCCGCCCAGTAGAGCAACAAGTCCAGGAGGACAATCAAGTGGCGAAGGCGAAGTTCGAGCGGACCAAGCCGCACGTGAACATCGGCACCATCGGTCACGTCGACCACGGCAAGACCACGCTGACCGCGGCCATCACCAAGGTGCTGCACGACAAGTACCCGGAACTCAACAAGAGCTTCGCGTTCGATCAGATCGACAAGGCTCCCGAGGAAAAAGCTCGCGGTATCACGATCAACATCTCGCACGTCGAGTACGAGACCGATAAGCGTCACTACGCCCACGTCGACGCCCCCGGTCACGCCGACTACATCAAGAACATGATCACCGGTGCTGCCCAGATGGACGGCGCGATCCTCGTGGTCGCCGCCACCGACGGCCCGATGCCGCAGACCCGCGAGCACGTGCTGCTGGCCCGCCAGGTCGGTGTGCCCTACATCCTGGTCGCCCTGAACAAGGCCGACATGGTCGACGACGACGAGATCATCGAGCTCGTCGAGATGGAGGTCCGCGAACTGCTGGCCGCCCAGGAGTTCGACGAGGAAGCCCCGGTCGTCAAGGTCTCGGCGCTCAAGGCCCTCGAGGGTGACCCCGAGTGGACCAAGTCGGTCGAAGAGCTCATGGCTGCCGTCGACGAGTCGATCCCGGACCCGGTCCGCGAGACCGAGAAGCCGTTCCTCATGCCCGTCGAGGACGTTTTCACCATCACCGGCCGCGGCACCGTGGTCACCGGTCGTGTGGAGCGCGGCGAGGTCAACGTGAACGAGGAAGTCGAGATCGTCGGCATCCGCGAGAAGAGCACCAAGACCACCGTCACCGGTATCGAGATGTTCCACAAGCTCCTCGATTCCGCACAGGCAGGCGACAACGCCGGTCTGCTGCTCCGCGGCCTCAAGCGTGAGGACGTCGAGCGCGGTCAGGTCATCGTGAAGCCGGGCACCACGACCCCGCACACCGAGTTCGAGGGCCAGGCGTACATCCTGTCCAAGGACGAGGGCGGCCGTCACACCCCGTTCTTCAACAACTACCGTCCGCAGTTCTACTTCCGTACCACGGACGTGACCGGCGTCGTGACCCTCCCCGAGGGCACCGAGATGGTCATGCCGGGCGACAACACCGAGATGAGCGTCAAGCTCATCCAGCCGGTCGCCATGGACGAGGGCCTGCGTTTCGCCATCCGCGAGGGTGGCCGCACCGTCGGTGCGGGTCGAGTCACCAAGATCACCAAGTGATCTCGTTCTGACTCACTGACTCACTGACTCACTGAGTCGAAGGCGCCCGGTCACGAAAGTGGCCGGGCGCCTTTGTCGTTGATCCTGCCGAGGGTCAGACGCCCCAGCCGTAGATCATGTCCATCAGTCCCGTCCCGGCACCACCCAGTTTCGGATTGCTGGTGAGGACGAAGTAGGTGTTGGGCTGGCCGGCATCGACCACGCCGATCGATTGGTCCGCCATGTCCTCGGTGGCGGGCAGCTGACGTTTCAGGACACGAAACAGATCGGGCAGACCGCCGGTGTACTTGACGACGCGGAAGTGCCGGGGGATCTTCGATTTGGTCTTGTTGAGCCTCAAGACGACGTCGGTCTTCGTCCAGTTGTCCAGATGCGTCTCCGGGTTGGGGATCGCCCTCAGGTCGGCCAGCGAGGTGGGATTCACCTGCGCCAGATGAATGTGCAGCTGGTTTTGCGAGCGCGCCGTGGCGGAGTTCACCCCTATCGCAATCGGTCGAGTGGGATTCTTGGCGACCAATTTGCCCGCCTGCAGCCACGCCGCGCTCCACAGGTTCAACTCGGAACCGTTGTACAGATAGGGGCATTCGATGCCCCTGATCCGGTTGGTGGGTAGGAGCAGGAAGTCATCGTTGTGACCTTTGTGGTCACCACCTCGACGGATTGCTTAGTACTTCACGTACTTCGGGTTCGGCTGGTACTGGGGACCCGGCTGAATGACGTCGATGTTGTCGCCGATCTGACCGGGCTTGGTGCCCTTCACCTTTCCCCAGAGAAGCAGGGACTTATCGGTGGCGGGATCGTCGGTGCTCTGGCCGCAGAGTTTTTGGGTCGGCGTCGGTGGTGCGGCCGAGGCGACCCCGCCTCCACTCAGGGCGGAGCTCGCGACGATGGCGGCGGTGACGGCCATCGTCGAGAGGAGCCGGGTGAACCGATGCGAGCGGGTGTCGTCCATGGGGAACCTCTCGGTGGTGAGCCTCGGCGTGCTCATCTGAGCGCAGAGTGTGCCACCGAGACTCTCCGGGTCGTGCCGAAACCGCAGATCAGGCAACTTTGACCCGGGAAAGTGCGGCGAACTACTCGTATCCGGCGCCGACTGCGAACGGTGGCGCTTCCATGTCGTTCCAAGGTGGGACGCCTCGGCCTTCGAACTTCCGTCGCCGCAGGTCCGCGCATAGAGTTCGCGCATGACCATGTTCGGAGAGTCGGGGACCGGGCCACGTGTTCCTGCCCATGTGTGGAGTGCCGTGGGCACTTTCGCGTTTGTCATGCTGTGCGGGATCGTCGGTCCGATCTTCCTCGTCGCCTACTTCGTGATCGATGCACCCGACACGGAGTGGATGCTGTGGACCGGGATCGGCATCACCGTGCTGGATATCGTTCTCGGCGTTGCCATCGCGTGGTTCAACTATCGGGGTGGCGCCAAGCTGGAACGCCTGCGCGCCGCCGGAGTGTTCGGCATCGCCGAGATCACCTCGATCGGTCAGACGAATGTCGAGATCAACGACCAGCCGCTGATGAAGCTCGGGCTCCGGATCCACGCCGAGGGACTCGCTCCGTTCAAGGTGTCGACGAGGAAGGTCGTGCCGCATTACCAGCAGCCGCTGCTTCACGCCCGTCGGTTGGCCGTGATGGTCGATCCCGAGTCCCAGGACTTCGAGATCGACTGGCAGGCAACCGCTTTGCTCGCCGGTTCGGTGCCGGCCAGGTTCACCTCCGAAGAGGACGGCCGGACCTACGATCTCACCGGTCAGGCGGAACCGTTGGGGGAGATCCTGCAGATCCTGGGGCGTCACGGGGTGGCGGGCAGTGGCGTGATCGATCTGCGGTCCAATCCCGCGGCCCGAGCGGAGGTCATGGAGGTCGTGCGCGGCTGGGCGGGAGTCCGGGCGGATTCGGCGAGCTCGTCTCGGATGGACCCCCCGTCGTTCACCAAGGCCGGTGGCGGGTCGGGCCGGGGTGGTGACCCGGGCCGTTCGCCGGCCGAACGGCTCGCGTCGCTGGACGAACTGCGCCGCACCGGCGCGGTCACCGAGGAGGAGTACGCGCGGGCGCGTCAGCGCATCGTCGACGATCTCTGACGCTGCGTGGATCGTCTGTAACAAAATGAATCCTCTGCCACATACGCCACTTGATTCACTCTAGTCACTCTGGTCACCACTCGATATCGATGTCGATGCCCTAGGGTCACAGCCGTGGCATTGCTGATGGTCGTCGAATTACAGTTCGTCGGTGCAGCTTTCACTACGGCCGCGTCGGCTTGCCCGCCGACGTCGAGCCCTCGCGTTCGCCCTCGCGCTCCTCGCGGTGGTCGGCGTGGTCACCATCGGGTCGGGTAACGCATCCGCGTCGGCCGCGTTCGGCAGGTTCCATGTGTCCGGCTGCGGCATGCCGAGCACCCCGGTCGACACCTGGACTCGGTGGGGCAACAGCAAAACCGTCATCGCTCTCGACGGTCTTCGCGCGACCGGTGACATCAGTGGCTGGCGTCGCGACACGCGTGTCCACCGCATCGCCGACTCCGGCGTCAACGTGATCCAACCGGTCGGAGGTCTCGCGAGCTTCTACACCGATTGGGAAGCGGCGAGCCCGGCCAACAAGGTCGGATACCGCTATCGGTGGACGTGCCGACTCGACACCATCGTGCGCGAACTCGACGCGCGCGGACTCGCAGTCGGCCCGCTGGGCAAATACGCGATCATGGGCATCTCCATGGGCGGTAACGCTGCGATGGTCTACGGGGCGTACCACCGCAAGCGCATCTCGCACGTCTTCTCGATGTCCGGCTACCTGAACCTGTCCGCGCCCACGATGCGAGAGGCTGTTCGGCTCGCGTTGATCGACGCCGGTGTCGGGGCGGGGGTCGGTCCGTTCAGCGCGGACGCCATGTGGGGACCGCCCTGGAGTGACCGGTGGACGCGCAACGATGCACTCGTCCAGCTGCCGCGGATGCGGGGGATGAAGATCCGCATCGGGTCCGGTTCGGCGACGTGGGGTCCGCACAACGCCGACGCCGTGGCCTCGGTCAAGGGCACACCGCTGGAGGTGGTGTCGCTCGCGCAGACCCGGTCGTTCGAAGTCGCGGCCGCTTTGCAGGGCATCCCGGTCACGACGGACTTTCCGTCCGTCGGGACACACGCCTGGGGGTACTGGGAGGACATGGTGTGGCGCGCCAAGAACAGCGGCTGGTTCCGCGACCGGTGACGACGACCGGTGAGGTGCGGTCTGCGCGGACGGCCGGGTGGAGTGTGACGGCGCCCGCACGGCCGACGTTCGTAAGCTGACGGTCATGCGTGTTCTGCGTCGAAGCGGCGACCCCGACCTCGCGGTCCGGATCGCGGGGGAGGCCGACCGGGGCGTACCGGTCGTCCTCGTGCACGGGATGGCATCGGACCATTCGACCTGGCGCCGGCTCGCGACGGCACTCCGCGCCCGCGGGCGTGCGGTGATCAGCGTGGACCTCCGTGGACACGGTCGCAGCGGCCGGGCCCGTGAGGTCTACCGGCTCGACGACTTCCGCGACGACCTGGCCTATGTCCTCGACACCCTCGGGATCGCGGTCGCCGACGTGGTCGGCCATTCGCTCGGTGCCCACACCGCGCTGCGAGTGGCCATGCGTGAGCCGACGAGGATCCGACGCCTGGTGCTCGAAGAGGTGCCGCCGATGCCCCGCGACGAGGCCGATCTGTCCGAGGGCATCGCCATGCGCGCCACCCTGGGCGAGCAGATTCGTGGGCTGATCGCGCTCGCGCGCAACCCCTTTCCGGTCATCCGCTACGACGGCCGGATGGGCGACCAGATCGTCGCCGAATTCGACGTCTGCGCGCCGCACTGGTGGTCGGAGCTGCCGGATGTGCAGGCCACCGCCATGGTCATCTCCGGTGGCGAGAAGAGCTTCCTGCCGCCGCGCCACCTGCGGACCCTCAGCGACGCCCTGCCGAACTCGCGGTTCGTCACCATCGAGGCGGGGCACAGCGTTCACCGCGACCGCGCCGAGGAGTTCGTCACCCACGTCGACGGGTTCCTCGGGCACTGACGCCTGCCGGCGTCATCTCCGGCTCGCTGGTTCCTGATCCGAGAGAACCGCGAAACCATTGGCCCACCACTGCTCCCTGAGGAGCGCCCGGAGCTTGCGGAGGGCGCGTCACGAAGGGTCTGCCACGAATGTCACCAAGACCCTTCGTGACGCTCGCAAGCTCGCTCCTCAGGGAGCGGGGGATGGCGCTCGTCCGGGGCGGGATGGTGCTCCTCAGGGAGCGGGGGATCGCGCTTGTCCGGGGCGGGATGGTGCTCCTCCGGGGGCGGGGGATGGTGCTCCTCAGCTCAGAGAGCGGAGCGGGTCAGGCGGGCTTGTTGTGCAGCGGTCGCGGGTCGATCCCGACCTTGCGCCATGCGTCGTAGGCCCAGGGGACGTAGAGGTACTTGAGCGGCAGGCGGTTGATCAACGGGTTGGCAGCCCGCATGAGGGCGGCGAACCGTTGGAAGTTCTTCTCGCGCCTGTCGTTCCACTCGAGGTCGCACACGTCACGCATCTGCTGGGGCAGCGTTCCGACGACAACGGTGCGGATGAAGGCGTTCAACGGAAGCGACAGGATCTTCCACACGGGCGCGGGGATCTTCTTGGGGCGGGGGAGCCCCTGCCGGATGTAACCGGTGGCGTAGACGATCGTCTTGTGCGGCACGAACCGGTCGAGCATGTCTTCCCAATACTGGACGAACTCCTCGTAGGTCTGCGGCTGCCCGCGATCGCTCACCCCGTAGAGCTGATACCAGACCTTGCTCTCCTCGAAAATCTGGACCTTCTCGGCGTAACTCAGGCGTCGGATGAAGGTGTCGGTGATGTAGAGGACCTGGTCGACGAACGTCGCGTGCGCCCAGTAGAACAACTCCGGATTGAGTGCGTGGTACCGCGATCCGTCGCTGATGGTGCCCTTGATGTCGCGGTGGAAGTCGCGCACCGTGCGCCCCCACTTCTCCGGCTCGGTGCTGTACACGGTCCGCATGACCGGGGGGCCGGTCCGCTTGGCCCGGCCGAGGAAGTCGCTGAAGATGACCGAGTGGTCGAGCACGGCCTGGCCGAGTTGTTCGATGCAGTTCTCGGTGCCGGCCAGACGCTGGAAGCCCAGCAGTCCGCGGTTGTCGCCGTAGAACTTCCACACGAGCGAGTCGGCGCCCAGACGTGGCGAGGCGACCTCGCCCGCGGTGTCCGGAGTGTCGTCGACGATCATCGGCTCTGCCTCGCGGATACCGGCGTCGAATCCCTGGTTGACTGACATGGCGGCGAGAATATCGCACTTGGAACAAATTTGGAAGGTTGTTCCAACGACGCGGGGTGATCTGTATGCGGAGAGGGAGGACGGACGATGCGGGGCAGGCAACCGGACTGGGCGCTTCCCGACGTCGAGGAGGTCCTCGCTTCCGCTGTCGCGGTGCGCCTGCCGATGCGTACGAGATTCCGCGGCCTGACCACGCGCGAGACGATGGTCTTCGCGGGGCCGGCGGGTTGGGGGGAGTTCGGTCCGTTCGTCGAGTACGACGACCCGGAGGCGGCCTCGTGGCTGCGGGCCGGCATCGAGGCCGCCTGGGTCGGCCCTCCCGCCGCGGTCCGCGACACCGTCCCGGTCAACGCGACCGTGCCCGCCATCCCCGCCGACGAGGTCGACGCATTGCTGCAGCGATACCCCGGCGCGGGAACCGCGAAGGTCAAGGTCGCCGAACCGGGGCAGACCCTCGACGACGACGTCGCCCGGGTCGCGGCGACGCGGGAGCTCATCGGCAGGGTGCGCATCGATGCGAACGGCGGCTGGACCGTCGACGAGGCCATCGCCGCCCTGCGCGCCATCGGTGAGGTCGAGTATGCCGAACAGCCCTGTCGCACAGTCGAAGAACTGGCGGCCGTGCGTCGGGCGGTCGAGGTGCCGATCGCTGCCGACGAATCCATCAGGAAGGCCGAGGACCCCTACCGTGTCGTCGCGGCCGACGCTGCTGACGTGGCGGTGGTCAAGGTCGCGCCGCTCGGCGGCATGCGCGCAACCCTCCAGCTCGCTGAGAACCTGGGACTCGACATCGTGGTCTCGAGTGCCCTCGACAGCGCGATCGGGATGGCCGCCGGCGTGGCTGCCGCGGCCGCGCTACCGCGCCTGGAGCTTGCGTGCGGGCTGGGCACCGGGTCGTTGCTCGCCGCGGATGTCGCCGCGTCCTTCCAGATGGTCGACGGCTCGGTGGGAACGCGATGGTTCGGCACCGACGCCTCGGTCGACGTGCGCGGACTCGCGGTCGAAGAAGAGCGTCAGCATTGGTGGCGCGAGCGTCTGCGGCGGTGTCACCGCCTGCTGACGATGGACGGGTCGCCCACGGGTCGCGGGCGAGGATAGGAACGCATTCTCCGATCTGTCTCAACGTGGTCTATCATGCGATGTGGGTCACATGCCGACCGTCCGTACCCGGGGCGGCCGTTGCGGGAGGGAGACGATCATGGCCTCGGTTCTGGCGACAGTGCCGGCAGCAGTCGATTCGGTCGGCGTCCCGTCTCCCGACCGCGACGGAACCCCGTTGCACGTCGGCCGGGGTCGCGGTGCCCGCGGACACCGGACCGCCGGGCTGTATTTTGACCAGATGGAGATCACGGAGATCAGACATCGCCGGCTGCACGAAGACCACTGGTCGGCACCCGAGGACTCGCTGCCCGCCACCCGTCGGCGGCGATGACCGTGGCAGGCACCGGAACCAAGGCCGACAGCGGGAATCGGACCTCGACGCGTAAGGTCCGCAACACCGCCAGCCCGGCCGACCAGGAAGCCGCGATCCTCGCGGCTGCCGGGGCGGAGTTCGCCGAGGTCGGTGTCCGCCGCGCGAACATCGACGAGGTCGCCGCGCGGGCTGGAGTGAGCCGCAGCACCTTGTACCGGCGCTTTCCGAACAAGGATGCGCTGCTCTACGCGGTGGCCAACGACGCCTACGAGACGGGCATGCAGAAACTCGAGGCCTCGGTGAAGGGGCTCGGACCCAAGGCCGCGCTGGTGGAGGCGTTCGCCGTCGGCGCCGAGTGGGTCAACTCCAATCCGCTGCTGAGCCGGATCGTCCTCACCGACTCCGAGATCAAGAGCGTCACGGCGACGATGACGTCGTTGTTCATCGACATGGTCACCGACCGGGTCGCGGCCACACTCCGCGACGAGGGTGCGCAGATGCCCGTCGAGGATCTGCTGGAAGCCGTCGAGATCCATGTGCGACTGGTGATCTCACTGCTGGAGACGCCGCCGTCGGACCCTGCTCGCAACGAACCCCAGCGCGTTCGGGATTTCGCCGCCAAGTTCCTCTCACCGATGATCTGGTGAAACCCCACCGGAGATGACGGGCCACGCCGGCCCCGTTCCTCTCGTCTGAAGTCCGCATCCACCGAAGGAGATCCAATGAGTCTGCGTGACAAGCTGTCCCGCACACCCGACCACGACGCGATCCGCGCCGCGCTACGGGACAAGGTCGTGGTCATCACCGGCGGCGCGCGTGGCATCGGATTCGAGACCGCGACCCAGCTGTCCGAGGCGGGGGCCAGGGTCGCGATCGGTGATGTGGATTCCGAGGCGGTGGGCAAGGCCGCCGCCGACCTCGGTTGCGAGGGCATCGAGGTGGACGTGACCAAACGCGAGTCCTTCGATGCGTTCCTGACCGAGGTCGAAAACCGGCTCGGACCGATCGACGTGCTCGTGAACAACGCCGGGATCATGCCGGTCGGACCGTTCCTCTCCTACGACGACACGATCATCCGCCGGACCTACGAGATCGACGTCCTGGGCGTGATCATCGGATGCCAGGAGGCGGCCCGCCGGATGGCGCCCCGCAGGACCGGCCACATCGTGAACATCGCATCGACGGCCGGGCGCATACCGACCCCCGGCCTCACCATCTACAACGGCGCCAAGGCAGCCGTCATCGAGTTCTCCGAGGCGCTGGGCGCCGAGCTGGAGCCGAAGGGCGTCGCCGTCAGCGCGGTACTCCCCACGTTCACGCGAACCGCCCTGATCTCCGGCCTGCAGACCAACAAGTTCATCCAGACCGTCGAGCCCGGCGAGGTGGCGTCGATCGTCGTGCAGACGATCGCGCGGCCGGTGGTCCGCGTCTACGCGCCCCGGTCGATGCGGTGGGCGGAGTCGGGCGCGTTGTTCCCGCAGGCGATGAAGCGGTGGTCGCGCCGGTTGACCAAGCTGGACTCGATCTTCCTGAGCCCCGACCAGCAGGCGCGCGCGGCATATTCCAGCCGGATCCGCGGTGAGAAGGTCGACACCCGGGCGCCGGGCGACAGTCTGACGCAGCCCCAGGAGAGCACGCCCCTGTCGTCGTGAAGAGGGACGGCATGGGTGCTCGGTCGGGGGTGCGGGAGGTGTCCGCCGACCGGGCGGCGAGGCGCGAGCTGCGCGAGGCACTGGACGATCTGCACGCCCTCGAGGTCGAGGCCGGACTCCGTCGGCGCCTGTCGCGGCTCCGGTGGGTCGTCGCGGTGGTGGTCCTCGTCGTCGCGCTCGTGCTCGCGGGGGTGGCGGTGACCGCGTGGCAGCGAGACCGTGAGCGGTACTCCGATGCCGAACTCCAGTCCGCGGCGGCCGACCGGGTTGCGGTGCTCATCGCCCCGGACAGCCGAGACGATCGGCGCGCCCAGCGCATCCTGGCCGGCGCCACCGGCGCCTTCTACGACGAGTTCGCCCAATCCGCCGACAGTTACACCGAATTCATCCGGGCCAACGGCACCGTCGCGCAGTCCTCTGTCGACGGCACGGGGATCTCCGTCCGGACCGGCGACACCGCCACGGTCCTCATTGCGGCCACCGTCGTCTTCACCGGTGGGGCGGCGCCGGCCGAGACCGGCGACCAGGCGCGCAGATTCCGGTTGCGGGTGCTCATCACACCGGCCGACGACACGCTGAAACTGAGTGCGGTGCAGTACCTTCCATGACGCCACCGACTCACACCCCGGGCGTCGAGCCGGTCCCGGGACGCGGAACGACCCGGCCCATCGGGGTGCGAGGTGCCGCCATCCGCCTCGCGATCGCGGCGGTTGTCCTGGTCGCGACGCTCGTCGTGGTGCTCGCCCTGTGGAACTCGCACCGTACCGGCTCCGACGTCGCGGAGAGCCGAGACCAGTTGCGAGCACAGGCGGGAACGATCGTCGCGGACGTCTTCTCGGTCGATGCGGACCGCTGGCAGCAGGACCGGACGCGGGCGCGGGAGCGGGTCGCCGACGAGTTCACCGACAGCTACGGGGCCCAGCTCGATCGGCCCCCGCCCGAGGGGACGTCGTCGGTGACCTGGCGCCCCGAGGTCGTCAGCATCGTCGCGGTCGACGCCGCGGAGGGGGAGGCGCTGCTGCGTGTCGTGGTGACAGTACGTCCGGCCGCGGGGCCGGCGACGACCGTTCAACGCACGGTCCTGGCCCGCTACGCGCGGTCGGACGACACATGGCTCCTCGCGGCGGCGGATGTGATCGGATGACCGTCCATCGGAATCTGCGGGTGCGACGATGACCGAGACCATCACCACGCGAATCGAACTCGCCCGCGCCCGGGTCGACGCGGCGACCCGACGGGCGCGCACCGCCCGGATCGTCGCCGCGCCGGCGCTCCGGGCGCGTGCGGCACGCCGGACACAGACGGTGCGCCGGACTCTCGTCGGAGCAGCGATCGCGGTGGTCGTCCTCGTTGGCGTCGCCGGCTTTCTTGCCTGGCAGATCCGCGGCCAGCAGGCGGCGACCGAGTTGCAGGACGACGTGCTCGCATCCGCCCGCGGCGCCGTCACCGTCATGCTGACCGCCGACCCGGCCGACCCCGAAGGCTACGTGACACGCGTGGCGGAGGTGAGCACCGGACCGCAGCTGAAACGGATCGACGCCGCCCGGGAGGCACTGATGACAGAGGTGGGCGGGAAACGGGGTTCGAGTGTCGGGCAAGTGATCTCGGCCGGGCTCGTCACCGATCCGTCGTCCGACGACATCGGTGGAAGCGTGGACGTGCTCGTCGTCGCCGACGCGACGAACCCGGCGCTCCTGGGCGGGTCGGGGGACGGTTCGGAGATCGACACCACCGGGGAGCGGATCACGGCGCTGATCACCATGACGCGCACCGACGGCGGCTGGAAGATCGCCGAGGCGAGGCGTCCATGACCACCGCTCACGACCGGGTCCTGCTACCGGCACGGCCGACCCGAACCCAACGCATCCGCATGCGGCTTCTCATCGCCGCATCGGCGGTATCCCTGGTGGTCGCGGCGATCGCGGGCGCCGCGACCCTGCGCCCCGATCCCGACCCGACCGAGGCGCAACGCAGCGAGATCCTCAGCGCGGCTGCGGCTGCCGTGAGTGCGCTTCTGACCTACTCGCCCGACGACCCCGCCGACCGGCGGCAGGCGACCGACGCGTTGCTGACCGACCCGCTACGCCTGGAGTACCGGAACCGCGGTACCGACGTCGTGGTTCCCGGCGTCCGTGCATCAGCGTTGTCGGTGACCGGCGAGGTCGTCGGTGCCGGACTGCAGGAGGGCGACTCGGAACGCGCCCGGGTGCTCGTCTTCGCCGACCAGCGGGTGACAGCCGGGTCCGGTTCACCGGCACCGGGTGCCGCGAGTCGTCCACCGGCCGAGACGACCTCTATCGCCCGGTGGGCACTTATGCGTAAGGTCGACGGGAATTGGCTGCTGTCCGACCTGCAACCGGTCGGCGACGTGACCCGTTGAGACACGAGATGCCCGGCCCCGGGCGGTCCGCGTGACCGCCGGCGCAGACGGGTGCTCGCGGGGTGGGATGACGAAAAGGGGACCAGAGATGAGTGCATCGAGCGCGGGTGTGGTGATCGTCGGAGCCGGACTCGGCGGAATCCGGGTCGCGGAGAACCTGCGGAACAACGGCTTCACCGATCCGATCACCCTCGTCGGAGCCGAAGCGCATCCACCGTACGACCGTCCGCCGCTGTCGAAGTCGGTGCTGCTGGGCAAGGACGACCGCGTCGATCTCAAACCCGCGGAGTTCTACGAGGACTCCGACATCACGCTGCGACTCGGTGAAGCGGTGACCGCGGTGTCACCGACGGACCGGACGATCACACTGGCCTCCGGCGCCACCGTCGCCTACGACACTCTCGTACTGGCGACCGGGCTCGATCCGCGGCCGTTTCCCGGTCTCGCAGAGAACGTCCGTGGCGCGCACGTGCTCCGCACCTACGACGACGCGGTGGCGCTGCGTCGCGAGATCGATTCCGCGAGCACCGCAGTCGTCATCGGCGCCGGCTTCATCGGATGCGAGGTGGCGGCCGGCCTCGCGGCCCGCGGACTGGCGGTCAGCCTCGTCGAACCGGCTCCGACGCCGCTCGCCGTGGCGCTGGGGGAGCGGATCGGCGCCCTGGTGTCGCGGTTGCACGTGGCCAACGGCATCGATCTGCGGACCGGGGTCGGGGTCGCGAAGATCGACGTGTCCGACGGGCGGGTCAGCGCGGTCGAACTCACCGACGGCACCACCCTGCCCGCCGACATCGTCGTCGTCGGTATCGGTTCGACCCCGGTGACCGGGTACCTGGACGGGTCGGGTATCGAGTTCGCCGCACGCGAGGTGGGGGGCGGAATCGCCTGTGATGCAACCGGACACACCAGCGCTGAGAGCGTCTACGCCCTCGGTGACGTGGCGAACTGGCTCGACGAGGACGGGCGGCCGAAACGCGTCGAGCACTGGAACCACACGGTCGAGCAGGCCTCGGTCGTCGCGCACCAGATCACCGGTGGCGACGCGGTCACCGCGTCGGTCGCCTATTTCTGGAGCGACCAGTTCGACGTCAAGATCCAGGTACTCGGCTCCCCGCGCGCCGATGACGAGGTCCACGTCGTCGACGACGACGGGAAGAAGTTCGTTGCCTACTACAGCCGGGACGGCGTGCTCACCGGGGTGGTGGGCGCCGGCAAGGTGGGTGCCGTGATGAAGACCCGGCCGAAGCTGCAGACCCCCACTCCCGTGGCGGATCTGCTGTAGTGACGCAGTGACGGATACGCCCACCGCTACGCGGGTGCGCGACGCCGCGGCCGAGGTGGCCGACCCGCAGCTCGCGCTCGGCCAGGCTGCGTTCTTCCAGGCCCGACCGGGGGGATACGGGGAGGGTGACGAATTCCTCGGAATCCGTGTACCGGTACAACGGAAGCTCGCGAAGGGGTTCCGCGGCATCGCGTCGGATCAGGTCGTCGACTTGCTCGACTCACCGATCCACGAGCATCGCCTGATCGCATTGTTCCTCCTGCGTGAGGAGTTCGAACGCGAGCTACGCCGCGGCGGCGACGGCAAGGGTTGGGTCGACCTCTACCTCGACGCCGTGCGCCGCGGCCGGGTGAACAACTGGGATCTCGTCGACTCGTCCGCCGATCCCGTCCTCGGCGAATACTGCTGGCGCAGCGGCGAACTCGATCTCGTCCTGCAACACGCGCGGGACGACGATCTGTGGCGGCGCCGGGTGGGGGTGATCGCGACCTTCGCCTTCATCAAGCACGGCGACCCGGCGGCACTGCTCGCGGTGGCGCCGCTCGTCCGCGACGACCGACGGGGTCTCATCCAGAAGGCATTCGGCTGGATGCTGCGGGAGGTCGGCAAACGAGTCGACGAGAGCGTCCTGATCGGCTACCTGGACGACAACGCTGCCCGGATGGGCCGCACCGCACTGTCATACGCGCTCGAACACCGGACCCCGGAGGAGCGTGCCCACTACCGCGCCCTCCGGGATCTGTGACGACAGGGTCAGCCCTCGCGTGCGACCTTCGCAGCGGCCCAGATCATCGGGAACTGGAACGGCAACCGGGCCAGCGCGACGATCTTGTAGGGCAGCGGCCGGTCCCACCACAGCCGGACCATGTTGATGTTGGCGGGGTAGACGGCGAGGAACAGCAGCACCGACGCCGCGCCGGCGGCGCGTCGGGTCTTCGGAGCGAGAAGTGCCGCGCCCAAACCGATCTCGGCAACACCGGAAGCGTAGGTCAGCGTGCGGGGGTCGCCGGGGATCTCCTCCGGGATGATCTCGTCGAACGGTTTGGGTGCCACGAAGTGGAGCACTCCGATGCTGATGAGCATCGCGGCGAGGCCACGGGCGAGCTGGACGGGGTCGAGCCGGGAACCGCGGATGGTGCTCACGTCGTCGTTCTCCTTCGATGGACCGGTGACTGCACGAACTCGAACCACTCTCTCAGAATTCGACCTTCAGCGTGTCCGATGTCGGATGCGCCTGACAGCCGAGGATGTACCCGTCCTCGATGTCCTCGGGGTCGAGCGCGCCGGCGTTGTCCATGTCGACGCTGCCCTCGGTGAGAGTGCAGGCGCACGAACCGCACTCACCCTCCTGGCAGGAATACGGGGCATCGAGTCCGGCGGCGAGCATGATGTCGACGAGAGTTCGTGAGCGAGGCCAGGTCAGGGTGTGGGTCTCACCGTCGAGCTCCACCTCGACGGTGGCGGCACCCGCCTGCTCCTCCTCACTCACCTCGCCGAGTTCGACGTCGGCGAACGGGTCGCCGGACAGCGAGTTGTAGACCTCGGTGTGGACGTTGTGGTGCGGGAAGTTCGCGTCCGACAGACCCTTGTGGACGGCATCCATGAACGGGCCCGGTCCGCACATGTAGGCGACGTGCGACGTCGCGTAGGGCGCGAAAGCCGTTGCCAGAGCGGCCGCACTCGGCAGACCCTGGAGTGATTCGAGCCAGTGGACGAGGGTGAGCCGATTTGGGTGGGCGGCCAGGAGTTCTCGGAGTTCGGCGGCGAAGATCACGTCGGCGACGTCCCGGTTGGCATAGAAGAAGACGATCGGTGCGTCGCCCTTCTCGAGGGCCGCCTTGAGGATCGACATCACCGGCGTGACACCGCTGCCGGCCGCGATGAGCAGCAATGGGGTGTCATAGGACTTCGGGGTGAACACGCCCGATGGCGGCAGCACCTCGACCTGGGTGCCGGGGGAGAGGTTGTCGCACACCCAGTTGGATCCGTAGCCGTCGGCGGTGCGCTTCACGGTCACCTTGGGCTGCGGGTCGGTGAACGGCGACGACGCGAGGGAGTAGCAGCGCGCGACCGAACCAGTCTGCTCGCTCGGAATCCGTAGCGTGAGGAACTGCCCCGGTTTGTAATCGGTGAACGGCTTCGGCGAGGCCTCGGGTAGTTCGAAGGCGATGGACTTGGCCTCGGCCGTCTCGTCGATCACCTCGGACACCGTGAGGATCACGCTGCGTGAACCGTGAGGGGTCAGGTCAGACATGTGCGCAGTCTCCGCCGTCGAGGACCGGCACCCCGGCCCAAATTAGAACACGTTCTACTTCAGCCTAGCGCAACGACCGGTGTTCCCACGAGGGGCTTGCGGTCGATCACTTGCGGCCGTTGCCAGCGTAGTCACGCCAGGGCGGCCACGCCGTCGGCCACGGTGCGCGCGCCGGACTCGATGAGCGTCTCCAGGTCGGCATCGGGGTCGTCGAGCCATTTCTCGTACGCGGCGAGGGCGGCACCGAGGCACAGCCAGCCGATGGTCTGCGGCAGGTGATCGCGGACATCGACGCCCAGCCGGGTCGCGCAGAACTCGGCGATGACCTGACGCCAGTCGGCATAGACGATCATCGAATGTGCCTGCAGCGCAGGCACCCCGAGGAGGAGGGACATACGTCGGCGATGGTTGTCGAGTTCCTCGGCGGGCACCCGGTTGAACGAGACGAGGGCGTCGACGAGGGCCTGCGCCATCGGCGTCTCGGGCGGGATGCCGGCGAGGAGAGTGCGTAGTTCGAGGAGATGGTCGTCGAACTCGCCCCAGGGGATCTCGTTCTTCGACGAGTAATACCGGAACAGTGTGCGCCGGGCTATCCCGGCCGCCTCGGCGATGTCGTCGACGCTGGTGTCCTCGAAGCCCTGGGTGGTGAAGAGGCGGATCGCGAGTGCGCTGATCTGCGCACGCGACGTGATGGGGCGCCGGCCCGGCGGGGTACGTGCGGGCTCGTCACCGCGCATCTTCGTGGTCATCGGGACCTCAGCCTATGGGACCGGTGTCGTCCGGATCGACAGAACCGTCCACCTGGCCATTCGGGCAGTTCGCTCGCGAACGCTGGATTTCTGCACCGAGTGCCACTAGAGTCTGTCGTGATCCACATCACTAACCCACCAACCAGGAGGTATGGATCATGGCAGATCAGTCCGCTGCGACCAGTCACAGCTCGAACGACACCGAACTCCTCGCCGAGTCACTCGTCGAAGAGGTCTCGATCGACGGGATGTGCGGGGTCTACTGATGTCAGCCCCGACATCGAATCCGATCTCCGGCGACCGTTCCGCGGTCGCCGGGGTCCGGTTCGACACCCCAGCCGAGGCGCCCGGTTTCGACACGCTCGAGCCGTGGCGGCTCAATCCGAAGGTCGCTCTGCGGCCGGAACCGTTCGGCGCGCTGCTGTACCACTTCGGTACGCGCAAGCTGTCGTTCCTCAAGAACCTCACCGTCGTCGGCATCGTGCAATCACTCGCCGACCACGACTCGGCGGAGGCCGCCCTCCTCGCCGCCGGGATCTCGCCCGCCCAACGTCCCCTGTACCTGCAGGCGCTCACCGCCCTCGCCGACAGCGGCATGATCGTGCCCCGCTCCTGAGCGATCAGGCCCGACGTCCCGGCCCGGACGTCCCAGTTCCGAACCGACAGCCCCGAATGCAAGGACCTCAACGATGACGACCATCGAGATGCCGCCCACAGCAACCGAATTCGCGAGTGCACTCCGGGCGCCCGCACCGACCGCCGGCGAGGTGCCGAAGGTCGGCCGGCTCGTCGACCAGTTCGAGAAGGGTCTCGACGCGCCCATCTGCCTCACCTGGGAACTGACCTATGCGTGCAACCTCGCGTGCGTGCACTGCCTGTCGTCGTCGGGCAAACGCGATCCCCGCGAGCTGTCCACCGAACAGTGCAAGGCGATCATCGACGAGTTGCAGCGGATGCAGGTCTTCTACGTCAACATCGGCGGCGGCGAACCGACCGTTCGCCCGGACTTCTGGGAGCTCGTCGACTACGCCACCAGCCATCAGGTGGGGGTGAAGTTCTCCACCAACGGCCTGCGCATCGACAAGAAGGTGGCCGCGAGACTCGCGGCGTCGGATTATGTCGACGTCCAGATCTCGCTGGACGGGGCGACCGCGGAGGTCAACGACGCGGTCCGCGGTCCGGGTTCGTTCGACATGGCCGTCCGTGCGCTGGAGAACCTGGCAGAGGCGGGTTTCGCCGACGCCAAGATCAGCGTCGTCATGACGCGACAGAACGTCGCGCAACTCGACGAGTTCAAGGCGCTCGCCGACCGCTACAACGCCACGCTGCGCATCACCCGGTTGCGTCCCTCCGGCCGGGGCGCCGACGTGTGGGATGACCTGCATCCGTTGCCGCACCAGCAGCGCGAACTCTACGACTGGCTTGTCGCACACGGTGATCGAGTGCTGACGGGTGACTCGTTCTTCCATCTGTCGGCGTTCGGTTCCGATTCCGGCGGCGGCCTCCCCGGCCTCAATCTGTGTGGTGCGGGACGCGTGGTCTGCCTCATCGACCCGGTCGGTGACGTGTACGCGTGCCCGTTCGCGATCCACGAGAACTTCCTCGCCGGGAACATCCTGTCCGACGGCGGTTTCCAGGAGATCTGGCAGCGGTCGGACCTGTTCACCGAATTGCGCGAACCGCAGAACGCCGGCGCCTGCACGAAGTGTGCGCATTTCGACGCCTGCCGCGGCGGGTGCATGGCCGCGAAGTTCTTCACCGGCCTCCCGCTCGCCGGCCCGGACCCGGAGTGCGTGCAGGGTTACGGTGAGGAACTCCTCGCCGGCGACCGCACGAAACCGACCGCCAACAAGGACCATTCACGCGGCACGCCGCTGACCCTGATGACCCGGCGGCCCGACGGCGACCTGACCCCGGTGGCCTCGCGTCCCACCAAGTCCTGTGACGAGAACCCGCTCGCCGGGTTCACCCCCGCCGCGCGGTAGATCGCCCGCGGTACACCACGGGGCGCGCCGTCGTCGGAACCGGCGCCCCGTCTCCATGAGAGCCAACCGGTCTCCATGGATGGATCAATGAGTAGGAAGAACATGTCTGCCAACCCCTGGGCCCGAAATCCCTGGTTCGAGACCGTCACCGAGGCGCAGCGCCGGGCCAAGAAGCGGCTGCCCAAATCGGTGTACTCGTCGCTGGTCGCCGGTACGCAGGCCGGTGTCACCGTCGACGACAACGTCCGCGCGTTCTCCGAACTGGGCTGGGCGCCGCACGTCGTCGGTGTGCAGTCCGACCGCGAGATGACGACAACGGTGATGGGGCAAGAGATCTCGTTCCCGGTGATGATCTCGCCGACCGGCGTGCAGGCCGTCGACCCGGAGGGTGAAGTCGCCGTCGCCCGCGCCGCCGCGGCCCGCGGAACGGCGATGGGGCTGTCGAGCTTCGCCTCGCACGCGGTCGAGGAGGTCACCGCGGTCAATGACAAGGTGTTCTTCCAGATCTACTGGCTGGGCAGCCGCGAGGAGATCCTCGCGCGAGCCGAGCGCGCGAAGGCGGCCGGCGCGAAGGGGCTGATCGTCACGACCGACTGGGTCTTCAACGTCGGACGCGACTGGGGCAGCCCCGAGATCCCCGAGAAGGTCGACCTCAAGGCGCTTCTCCGTCTGGGGCCGGAGATCGCGGTCAAGCCGAGGTACGCACTCGATTGGGTCAAGGGCGGGAAGATCAACATCCCCGACCTGACCGCGCCGAACCTCACACCGCAGGGGGTGCCCGGGCCGACGTTCTTCGGGGCCTACGGGTCCTGGATGAACACGCCGCCGCCCACCTGGGAGGACCTGAAGTGGTTGCGCGAGCAGTGGGATGGCCCCTTCATGGTCAAGGGCATCACCCGTCTCGACGACGCGAAGCGGGCAGTGGACATCGGCGCGACGGCACTGTCGGTGTCCAACCACGGGGGCAACAATCTCGACGGCACGCCGGCGACGATCCGCCTCCTTCCCGACATCGCGGCCGCGGTGGGCAACGACATCGAGGTCCTGCTCGACGGCGGGATCCGTCGCGGCAGTGACGTCGCCAAAGCGCTCGCACTCGGTGCCCGCGCGGTCATGATCGGCCGTGCGTACCTCTGGGGTCTAGCCGCCAACGGCCAGGCCGGTGTCGAGAACGTGCTGGACCTCATGCGCATGGGACTCGACGGCGTGCTGATGGGTCTCGGCCACAAGAGCGTGCACGAGCTCTCGGCCGCCGACCTCGTCGTACCCGACGGCTTCACCCGCGCGTTCGGGCACGCCTGAACCGTTCGTCGGGCCCCGGCGAACACTGGGGAGCAGAACTAGAACGTGTTACAGTTCTGCCATGGGACAGTTCGACGGCAAGGTCGTCTACATCACCGGCATCGCCCGAGGTCAAGGTCGCAATCATGCGATCCGGTTCGCCCGTGAGGGGGCCGCGATCGTCGGCCTCGACATCGCGGGTCCGATCATCGACCACGCGACCTACCCCGCGGCCACGGCCGACGACCTCGCCGAGACGATTCGTCTCGTCGAGGGCGTCGGCGGCAAGATCCTTGCACGGCAGGGAGATACGCGCGATCTTGCTTTCCAGCAGCAGCTCGTGGCCGACGCCGTCGAGCAGTTCGGTCGGCTCGACCACGTCGTCGCCAACGCCGGGGTGCTGACCTGGGGCAAGGTCTGGGAGCTCAGCGAAGAGCAGTTCACCGACGTCGTCGACATCAACCTCGTCGGCGCGTGGAAGACGCTGAAGGCCACCATTCCGGCGATGCTCGAGGCGGGCAACGGGGGCTCGATCACCGTCATCAGTTCCGTCGCGGGGCTGAAGGCGATGCCGCTGCAGGCGTCGTACTCGGCGTCGAAGTACGGACTCGTCGGACTGACCCAGACGACCGCGAAAGAGCTCGGTCACCATCGCATCCGGGTGAACAGCGTGCACCCGTACGCGGTCGACACCCCGATGGGTGTGGCTGACACCGAGGCCCACCGGATCTTCGGAATCCCCTGGGTCAACCCGCATTTCACGTCGATCCTCGACTACCATCCGGTCGCCGCGCTCGACGAGATCTCCGACGCCGTCCTCTACCTCGCGTCCGACAGTGCCAAGGGGATCACCGCGGCCGAGTTCCAGATCGACATGGGGCATTCGAAGGTCTGACGCCGCGCGGCCGCGGAAGAACCCTTGCGTTCGAGGGCGAGTGGCCGATTCATCTGCTCCCTGAGGTGCGAGCGACGCGAGCCACGAAGGGCGACGTGAGTTGTCGCCCTTCGTGGCT
>NZ_JBHUXZ010000021.1:0-80453 GCF_042668985.1 Gordonia sp. NPDC057258 | reverse complement strand
ACCCACCGACAACCCCACCCGCTCAGCAACCACCGACCCCACCGAACGACCCGACCACCCCAACCCCACCTCCACACCACGCGACCAACCCTCGACCGTCGGGCGCACGGTAGTCGGCATCGGGTCGAGCGCGGCCACCGGCAGGGACGGGTCGTCGATCACCGCGTCGAGCAGGTCGGTCAGCATGGCGGCGACCGTCTCGGCGACACCCTCGCCGACGACGGACAGATCCGTCTTGACCGTGAGGCAGAGGTCGTCGCCCTCCGGTGCGGCGATGAGCGCGAGCGGATAGTGCGTGGCGTCGGACGTGCTCACGTCGCGGATCTCGAGGCCCGAGGTCCGCGACCCTGCCACGACCGTGTCCGCGTCGACCGGATACGACTCGAAGACCACGAGGGTGTCGAACAGGCGCGGATGCCCGGTCGCCGCGGTGATGTCGCCGAGTCCGATGAACTGGTGGTCGAGCATGCGGGCGCGGGCGTGGTGCAGTTCACCGATGAGAGCGGCCAGCGATCGACCCGGTGCGACGTCGGCAACGACCGGCACGGTGTTGATGAACAGGCCGATCATGCCGTCGGCACCGTCGAGGTCGGCCGGCCGCCCCGACACCGTCTCACCGAAGACGACTCGTTGCTCGCCGGTGAAGCGGGACAATACGATCGACCATGCCGCATTCAGCACTGTGCTCGTCGTCGTGCCCAGCGTCCGCACCGTCCGTTCGAGGGCGGCCCGGGTGGTCGCGGACACCCGCGCCGTCACCTCGTGCCGCCGGGGCTCGCGGTCGGCACCGGGGTGCACCTGTGGACGGACCAGCGTCGGAACGATGTCGGCGAGATGCTCGCGCCAGGCGGTGATCGCGGTCTCGGCGTCGCGTCGGTCGAGCCAGTCGAGGTAGGACTCGAAGTCACGTGCCGGCGTGATCGCCGGGCGGCCGAGGTGGGCCGCGAGGAGGTCGGCGACGAGAATCGGCCCCGACCATCCGTCCAGGATGATGTGGTGTGCGGTGATGACCAGTGTGTGCGCCGGGCCCGTCACCGTGTCGTGGGACACCGCGGAGAACCGGATGAGCGGCGGGTCGTCCAGGACAAACGGGCGTCGTAGGTCCTCGTCGGCGATCTGCACGATCCGCGAGGCCGCGTCGGCCATGCTCAGACCGGTGAGGTCCACGCCGCGGAAGTCGGGTTCGGTCACCGCGGGATGATCGGCCGGGGGTACCACCACGACCAGCCGACCCGACGGTGTGCGGGTGAACCCCGAGCGCAGTACCCGTTGCCTGGTCAGTAGTTCGCGGACTGCCGGCAGGATCATGTCGGCGGGGTGAGCTCCGTCGAACTCGATGACCGACTGGGTCACATAGGGATCGACGCCGACCAGCCGCTGGGCCTCGTAGAAGAGCCCCTGTTGGAGCGGCGTCGGCGGCCAGATCGCGTAGCGGCCGCGCGTCCGTGCTGCGCGTGTCCGGGTGGCGAGCACGTGGTCGATGTCCGTCTGGTCGAGCCCGCCGATCACGTCGGTCTCGCTCGGACCCGGGTCGCCCACGGCATCCACATACGCGGCGAGCGAGGACAGTGCAGATTCCCAGCGATCGGCGATCCCGCCCAGCGCGGACTCGTCGAACAATTCCTCGGGTGCGGTGAGGTCCACTCGCAACTCCCGACCCCCCGCGGTCGCCACCGAGGCGGCCGTCACAGTCAGCGCCGCCAATGCGATCATGTCTCCCCGAACCGACGGCGGAAGCGGCGGCGCGTCCCCGATCGGCACGAAATCCGTTGCCGTCGAATCGGTGTCGTCGATGTCTCCGCCCCCGAGCAGACCCAGGTAATTGACCGTGATCGGCGGGAGGGGCCGGTGTCGCAGCGGCGAGCCGGGACGCAACCATCGCAGGGGCCCGAACGCGATGCCGTTGTCCGGCATTCGGGACTGAGTGTCTTTGAGCGCCTTGACCATCGTCGCCAGACGATGACCGGGGGTGACGTCCGCGACGGTCTCACCCCGAGCTGCTGTGCTGGTCGCCTCCACCGGCCCGGGGACGTCGACGCTCACGGGTACGAACGAGGTGAACCATCCGACCGTCTCGGCCAGGTCGGCGCCGGGTGCGATGCCCTCTTCGCGGCCGTGGTTCTCGATCACCATCGACACCGGACCGGACGCCGTGACCGGATCCCGCAGCGCGAATGCCACGGCCGCGGCCACCACGGTGTCCGGGCGCGCACGGAACGTCTCGGTGACCGTGCCCAAGACACGCTCGGCCAGACCGGCTTCGACGGTGCGGGACACCGAGATCGTGGTCGCGAGACGGTCCCGGGCCCGGTCGATCTCCCACGCCGTCGGGGTCGGCGGCAGCTGGCGCGACCACCACTCGATCTCCTCCGCGCGGTCGGCGAGTCCGGCCAGCACACCCGACCAGCGCCGGAACGAGGTGCCCGAGGCCGAAAGTCCCGGTGTCTCCCCGTTGCGGTACTGCCACCACGCGCGCCCCAGACCGGCCACGATGGTCGGCCACGACACGGCGTCGACGCCGACATGATGGGCGGCGACGACGAGTCGCCCGGTGCCGTCGGCGAAGCGGACGCCGATCGCCGCGACCAGTCGTCCCTCCGCCGGCGACAAGGTCGCGAGGGCGCGCGCGTGGGCGGCCCGGATGGCGCCGTCGAAGGAGCGCGCCGGCGTCGATGGCCGGCTCGATGTCGAGATGTCCGATCGGTCGAGGATCTCGACCGTGATGTCACCCGGGTCGCCGTCACCCGCCAGGACAGTCGGTTCTCCGGCGGAGTCGGACCGTAACGATGCGGTCAGCATCGGATGGGCCGCGACGACCGCGGTCACCACCGCACGGACCGCGGCCTCGTCTGCCTCGACCGGCAGCGCGAGCACCGTGCTCTGCGAGAAGTCCGCGAGGTCGTCCGGGTCGTCGGCGAGGTCGAGCATCCACGCCAGGCCCGGGGTCATCCCAACCGGACCGACTGCTCCGCCCGGCATTTCGTCGAGTCCCTGGATCGCCTCCGTCTGTGCACGACGGGCCAGCTCACGGATGGTCGACGCCGCGAACACATCGCGCGGGGTCAGATGGAGCCCCGCGGCGCGCAGCATCGACGTGAGGCGGATGGAGGCGATGGAGTCCCCGCCGAGTTCGAAGAACGACCGGGTCACCGGGACGTCCTCGACCCCGAGGAGTGATGCTACGACTGCGGCAACGGTCCGTTCCGCGTGGTCGGCGGGTGCGGCGTCGGCGTGGACGGCTTCCGACAACGGGTCGAAGCGCGGCGCCGGGAGCGATTTCCGGTCCAGTTTGCCGGTGCTGCCGAGCGGCGCTTCGGTCAGCGGCACCCACAGTGTCGGCCGCATGTACGCCGGCAACGACGCGGCCACCGCCTCCCGCGCGCGTGCGATGAAACCGTCCCCGTCCGGTCCACCGCTGCCGGGTCCGATGAGATATCCCACCAGGTGGTCCGAACCGCCCGGGGCGTTCGCGACGGTGACCACGGCCTGGCGTACGCCGCCGATGCCGGACAGGACCGCCTCGATCTCACCGAGTTCGATCCGCTGTCCGCGGAGTTTGACCTGGAAGTCGCTGCGTCCCAGGTACTCCAGGTCGCCCGCACGGTTACGCCGGACGAGGTCGCCGGTGCGGTACAGGCGTCGGCCGCCGCCTGCGGGATCGGCGACGAACCGTTCGGCGGTGAGGTCCGGCCGCGCCGCATATCCGCGGGCGAGCTGGACGCCTCCCAGATACAACTCGCCGGTGACCCCCGCCGGCACGGGACGCAAGCGTGCGTCGAAGACGAACGTCTGGGTGTTCCACACCGGCCGCCCGATGGGCACCACGTCCGCGCCGGGGTCCGGAGTCGCGACGGCGACCTCGACGGCGGCTTCGGTGGGACCGAACAGGTTGGAGACGCGTACGTGTGGGAGTGCGGCGCGCGTCGCCCGCAGCGTCGCCGGTGGCAGGGCCTCACCGGAGCAGTAGAGGTGTCGCAGGCTCGGCAGCGGCGAACTCGCATCGTCGCGAATGTCACCGGCGCCGGGAGCGGAGCGAGCGGGCCGAATGTCACCGGCGTCGGGAGCGGAGCGAACGGGCCGGATTTCGTCGATGAAGACGGCGAGCAGTGACGGTACGAAGTGCACCGTGGTGATCTGCTCGGCGTCGATCAGCCGAGCCATCGAATGCGGATCGAGATGGGCGTCGTCGGGCGCGATGACCAACCGGGCGCCGGTCAGCGCCGGGGTCAGCAGTTCGGGCACCGACACGTCGAAGGTGAAGGGCGTCTTCAGGAGGATCGAGTCGTGCGGTCCGATCCCGAATTCGTCGACTCCCCATCGCAATCGGTTGAGTACGGCGCGATGGGACACCGTGACGCCCTTGGGTCGGCCGGTGGACCCCGACGTGAAGATGGTGTACGCCGCGTGGTCGGGGCGCAGTATCGACAGACGTTCGTCGGCGGCGACCGGGACAGTGTCGAGGTCGACAGGGTTCGCGGCGTCCACAACGATCGCGCGGGCGACAACCTGCGCCGCGGGCGCCCGGTCGTCGCAGATCAGCGCGATCGTCGCGTGCGCGGTGTCGACCATGTGGCGAACGCGGTCGGAGGGAGCGTCGGGTGCCACCGGCATGTACTGACCGCCGGCGGCGAGTACCGCGTGGACCGCGATGACCAGTTCGATCGACCGCGGCATGCACACCGCGACGCAGTCCTCCGGGCCGATCCCGAGCGCGATGAGTTCCCGCGCGAGGGTGGCCACCCGCGCCGCGAACTCGCGCTGGGTGAGAGTGCGGTCCCCGAAACGCACCGCGGCTGCCTCCGGCAACCGCAGATGGTCGGCGGCCGTGATCGCCGCCGGGATCGTGAGGGCGGGCAGGACGACCGCGGGACCGACCGAGAGCTGCTGTTGCGCATCAGCTTCAGCTGCGGTGAGGATCGGGACGTCGGCGACCGGCAGGTCGGCGTCGTCGGCGAGCGAGCTGAGCGTCGCGGACAACGCCGCGGAGATCATCTCCGCGGTCGCCGGGTCGAACAGCGCAGTGGCATAGGCGATCGAGCCGGTCAGCCCACCGTCGGCGGTTTCGCGGAAACCGATGGTGAGGTCGAATTTCGCGGCGGTGTCCTCGATCTCGACGAACTCGGTGTCGAGACCGGCCAGTGTGCCGAGCGCCGGTCCGCCGCTCGTGGAGTGGACGAGCAGCACCTGGGCGAGCGGCTCCACGTTCTCGATGCGCTGCGGGTTCACCGCGTCGATCACGCGCTCGAACGGCACGTCGGCGTTGTCGAACGCTGCGAGGTCGGCGTTCTTGACCTGCTCGAGCAACGCGCCGACGGTGAGGTGCGGTTCGACGTCGACTGACAGGATGACAGTGTTGACGAACATGCCGATCAGCTGGTCGATCTCGCGTCGGCCTCGTCCCGCGACGGGTGTGGCCACGGCGATCCGGTTCGTCGACGTCAGGCGCGCGAGGACCGCGGCGGTGGCCGTGTGCGCGACCATGAACAGGGTGGCACGGCGGGCGGCGGCGCGTCGGCGCAGTCGCGACACCACGGCCGCGGGCAATGACCACCGCACGGTGGCCGCGCGTCCATCGGTGTCGGCGGGGCGCGGGCGGTCGATCGGCAGCGGGAGGATGTCGGGCAGGCCGGTCAACCGCTCGACCCAGAACCGCAACTGGCGCGCGATCAGGGAGTCGGCGTCCGCGGGGTCACCGAGCCGATGCCGTTGCCACACCGCGTAATCCGCGTACTGGAAGCGCAGGGCCGGCCAGTCCGGCGCGCGGCCCGACCGCCTGGCCGCGTACGCCCGCGCGATCTCGGCCGCCAGCACCGGTGCCGACTCACCGTCGGCGGCGATGTGGTGCAGCGCGATGACGAGTACGTGGTGATCCGCCGACGCGGTGATGACGCGCACCCGTACCGGTAGGTCCGTCGTCACGTCGAACGTGGTCGTGACGAGTTCCTGGATCTCCTGGTCGACGACCTCGTCGGAGGATGCGGCGGCCCGCGGCGGGACCACGGTGTGCCCGATCGTGATGCGCCCGGCCCAGTCGTCGGGCGCATGCGCCACGGGTTCGACGGCGCGAGCGCCCGTTTCGGCCGACGCGGACCCGGCCGCGATGGATTCCGCGCCGGTGTCGCCGTCGGGCGTCGTCGTCGGGTAGATCGTGCGCAGCACCTCGTGGCGGTCGACGACGTCGAGGATGGCCGCCCGCATCGCGGACACGTCGAGGTCCCCGCGCAGACGGACCACGATGGGGATCACGTAGGCGGCGGAGTGCGGATCGAACTGGTTCAGGAACCACATCCGACGCTGGGCGTACGAGAGGGGTACCGGGTCCGGCCGGCTGATCGCCTCGAGCGCGGGCAGATCGGCACCGCGAGCGTGTTCCCCCGCATCGACGGCGGCGGCCAGCGCCCGGACCGTCGGCGTCTCGAACAGCGCACGGACTCCGATCTCCACACCGAGCGAGCCACCCAGGCGGGCCACCACCCGGGTCGCCGACAGCGAGGTGCCGCCGAGATCGAAGAACGACGCCTCGGCCGACACCTCCTCCGCGGCATCGAGTCCGAGGACCTCGGCGTAGACCGCGGCGACCGCCTGCTCGGTTGCCGTCGACGGACGGACGTGGACATGTCCACCGAAACGCGGTGTGGGCAACGCCCTGCTGTCGAGCTTTCCGGTGGCCGTCAGCGGGATGTCCTCGATCGGCACGATCACGGTGGGCACCATGTGGGCGGGGAGCCGTCGAGCCGCGTGGGTCGCGACGTCTGCGGCGTCGGGCGCAGCGCCGGCGACACCATGGACCCAGGACACGAGGACCGTCTCACCCGAGGACGGGTGCTCGATTCCGGCGGTCGTCGAGAAGTCCACCCCGGGGTGCTCGCCGAGAACCGCGTCGATCTCCCCGAGCTCGATCCGGAAACCCCGGATCTTGACCTGAAAATCGCTGCGGCCCAGGAAGTCCAGCGTCCAGCGGCCGCTCCGTCGGCGCCATCGTACGAGATCACCGGTCCGGTACATCCGCCCGCCCGGCGCGCCGAACGGTGCCGCGACGAAGCGCTCGGCGGTCAGCGCGGTCTGGCCGACGTAGCCGGCGGCGAGGGCGGAACCCGCCAGATACAGTTCACCGGCCACGCCGGCGGGAACGGGATGTAGGCGGGGATCGAGAACTGCGGCGGTGACACCGGCGATCGGACCGCCGATGGTGACCGCGGAGTCGGGCCGCATCGGTGCCGACGATGTCGCCCAGATGGTGGTCTCGGTGGGACCGTAGAGATTGTGCATTGAGCGACCGGCGGACCAGGCCCGGACCAGTTCCGGCGAACAGACGTCACCGGCGACGGAGATGACCTCGAGATCGGGGAACCCGGTGCCGGTTGCCGCGCCCGATTCGGTGACCGCCTCGGACACCGTGGCGAGGGCGGTCGGGGTGATCGTCGCGTGGGTGATGCGCTCCCGCCGCAGGATCGCCGCGAGTTCGGTGCCGCCCGTGACCCCGCCGGGCACCACGACCATGGTCGACGCGGCCGCCACCGCGACCAGCGTCTCGAACACCGCGGCGTCGAAACCCGGTGCCGCGAAGCGGAGTACGCGCGCCGCCGGCGTGAGTCCGAATCTCGCACGGGCGTCGGCGACCAGATCGGCCAGCCCGCGGTGGGTGACCGCGACGCCTTTCGGCCGGCCGGTCGAGCCGGACGTGAAGATGACATAGGCCGTCTCGTCGGGGCGCGGACGTCGGGTGGACGCGACTCCGGTCTCGTCCGGACCGCCGAGCTGTTCGGCGACAACCCAGTCAACCGCCGCAGCCGCCGGTCGCAGCAAGGCGACGACCTCGGACGATGTGACCCCGAGACGCGCGTCGACGGTGGCCAGCATGTAGCGCAGCCGCTCCCCGGGCAGGCCGGGGTCGACGGGCGCCACCGCCGCGCCCGTGCGCGCGATCGCCCAGAACCCGACCGTGCCTTCGAGAGATCTCGGTGTGGCGAGGGCGATCACGGTGTCTGGCCCGGCACCGCGCGCACGAAGCACGTCGGCCAGCCGGCGGGTACGGAGGTCGAGCTCGGTGTACGTCAGGTGCTGCCCGTTCTCGGTGACCGCGATGCCGTCGGGGTTCACGGAGATCGCGGCGTCCAGCAGGTCGGCGAGCGTCGACCTCGCCGACGCGAGACCCGGTGCCGCGATCACCGCATCCGCGTGCTCGTCTCCGGTGCGCAGGTCGCCGACCGGCGCGTGCGGCTCGCTCACCACCGCTCGCGCGATGGCGGTCATCCGACGGACGAACGCGTCCACCGTGCTGGCGTCGAAGAGGGCGGTGGCGTAGGTGACGATCACGCGCGTGTCGTCGGCCGGGTTGCGGCCCGGCTCGTCGAGGACGGTGATCTGCAGGTCGACCTTGGCGGTGGTGACCGGGGCCTCGATCTCGGAGACGACGAGCCCCGGCAGTTCGACGGTCGGCCGTGCGGCGTTCTGGAATGCCAGGGCGACCTGGACCAGCGGCGGATGCGCGGTGTCGCGTACCGCGACGACCTCGTCGACCACGGTCTCGAACGGTAGATCGGCGTGATCGAGTGCGGTCACGTCGATCTCGCGGATGTCGGCCAGCAGGTCGGTGAACGAGGCCGCTCGCCGCACCCGGCTGCGCAGCGCCAGCGTGTTGACGAACATCCCGATCAGTGGGTCCAGATCGCGCTCGCCCCGACCGGCGACCGGGGTCCCGATGACGACGTCCTCGTCGGCGCCGGACCGGACGAGAGTGACCGCGAGCAGGGCGTGGACGGCCATGAACACCGTCGCGCCGTGCCGACCGGCGAGGTCTCCCAGAGCGTTCCAGGTGGCGGCGTCGAACGCCGCCGACAGCTCGGCACCCGTGTCGTCCCGGACCGGGGTGCGCGGCCGGTCCACCGGCAACTCGATGAGTGCCGGCACCCCGGCGAGACGGGTTCGCCAGTGGTCGAGCTGACGTGCTGCCAGAGACGTGGGGTCGGCAGCGTCCCCGAGCCGATGGTGCTGCCACACCGAGTAGTCGACGTACTGGACCGGCAGGGGCGCCCAGCTGGGTTCGCGGCCGGCCGCGCGCGCCTCGTATGCGGTGACGAAGTCGGTGACCATCGGCGCGACCGAGCCACCGTCGCTGATGATGTGGTGCACCACCAGGACCAGGATCACGGCGTCGTCGGCGACGCGGATCAGGCGGGCCCGAACAGGCGCACCGGCTTCGAGGTCGAATCCACGACTGGTGATCTCGGCGATGGTGGCCGTGACGTCGCCGTCGTCGGCGCCGCGCATGTCGATCGGGGGTGTCACCCGGACGTCGTGTCGAGGGTCTCCCGCGGGCGCGATGACCTGCTCGGGTGCGCCGTCCACCGACACGAATCGCGTGCGCAGCACCTCATGTCGCGCAAGCAGATCCGCGAGAGCGGCGGCGATGACCGCAGGGTCCGGGGATCGGTCATCCGCCGCCTCCGAACCCGATGCGGCATCGAGGCGGAGCACGGCCGGGATGAGATAACCGGCCCCGCCCGGATCCAGCGTCTCCAGAAACCAGATTCGACGCTGTGCGGGCGACAACGGGAGCACCCCGTCGCGGTCCACTCGGCGCAGGGGCACCCGGCGATCAGCTCCCCCGCGTCCGTCGTGATTTCCGGGGTCGCGTCCGTCGATGACCGCTGCCAGGCCCCGGACCGTCGGATCGGCGAACACATCTCGCGCGGAGACCGTCGTGCCGAAATGCTCGGCTGCCCGGGCGGCCACCCGGGTGGCGGTGAGCGAGTTGCCACCGAGATCGAACAACGACGTGGTGACCCCGACGTCGCTCACGCCCAAGATCTCGGCGACCAATGCGGCCAGCGCCGCCTCGGTTGGGCCGGCGGGCGGCTCGGCGACCTCCGGGCCATCGCCGGACCCCGGATCGGGCAGCGCGCCGCGATCGAGCTTGCCGTTCACGGTCAGCGGTAGTCGCGGTAGCCGGACGAACCGGGTGGGCACCATGTACTCGGGCACCGCGGTCGCCAGGCGCGTGCGGATCTCGCTGTCCGACAGCCCTACTGCGTCATCCGCCGCCGAAGCGGCGTCGCCCGCGGCGACCAGGTAGCCGACGAGATGCTCGGTGTCGCCGAGCGTACGGATGTCCGCACCCGCCGCGTCGACGCCGTCGAGCGCCGACATCGCCGACTCGACCTCTCCCAGCTCGATCCGGAAGCCGCGGAGTTTCACCTGGCCATCGCGTCGTCCCACGAATTCGATGGACCCGTTGCGGGACATCCCGACGTCGCCGGTCCGGTACATCCGACCGCCCGCCGGTCCGAACGGGTCGGCGACGTACCGCGTGGACGTCTGACCGTGCCGGTTCAGGAAACCGCGGGTGACCTGGGCGCCCGCGACATACAGTTCACCGGGCACGCCGTCGGGCACGGGGGCGAGTCGACCGTCGAGGACATACACCCGCGAACCGAGCAGCGGGGTCCCGATGTCGGAGGCGGTTGCCCGGTCGACGAATGCGCGCGTCAGTTCCCGACGGGTCATGTAGACGGTCGTCTCGGTGGGACCGTACATGTTGTTCAGTTGCGGACCCGCGACATCGGCGCCGGGACGGGTCGCCGACCCGTCGGCCGCCCGGTCCGTCTGCCATGTCCGGACATGCTCATAGTCGAGGAGTTCACCCGAGAAGTGCAGGCGCCGAACGGACTCGGGCACTCGACGGCCGAGGGGCGGGCGGACGACCGCCGCGAACTGATAGAACGACGACGGGGTGAAGTTGACGATCGTGACCCCGTGCCGGTCGAATGCCTCGACCACGTCGTCCGGGGCGCGGGTCGTCGCATGGTCGAGCACGAGGAGACGACCGCCGACGCGCAGTGCGGCCCAGATCTCGCCGACCGAGACGTCGAACGCGTAGGAGTGGAACATCGACCACACGTCGTCGGGCGAACTCTCCACGACGGCGTCGAGCGCATCGAGCAGCGACACCACGTTGTCGTGGGTGACGACAACTCCTTTGGGGCGCCCGGTGGATCCGGAGGTGTACATCACGTAGGCGCTCGACTGCGCGGTCACCTGCTCCGGCAGCGGTGGGGTCGAGACCGACCGGGCATCGATGTCGTTCTGCGCCAACAGGTCCTGCGGCGTGCACAGCGGCACGGGCATCGCAGCCCAGGCCCCGACCGTCTCGGCGTCGGCCACGACGGCGACCGGCGACGCGTCCTCGACGATCCCGCGCAGGCGCGCAACCGGATGTGTCCGGTCGAGGGGTAGATAGGCCGCACCGGTCTTGAGAACTGCGAGCAACGCCACGATGAGGTCCACCGAGCGCGGAAGCGCGACCCCCACGAGTGTTTCGGGACCCGCACCACGATCGACGAGGGCGTGCGCCATCCGTTCGGAGCGCTCGTCGAGTTCCCGGTAGGTGAGCGACACTCCGTCGAGGTCGGCGAGAGCGACGGCGTCGGCACGTCGTCGTGCGGCGATCCGGAAGAGCCCCGGCAGCGACTCGCGGTCACCGAGGCCCAGGATCTCGGTGATCCGCCGGTCGAGTTCATCGACGATTCCGGCCGCGGCGGTAGCGAGTTGCGATCCGCTCAGCCCCGCCCGCGGCATCAGCGCCGTCACCGTTGCGCGGAGGGCGGCGTCGGGCGCGACGCCCCGCTCCGCCAGGGTGATCGCCGAGACCGAGACCCGGCGGTGCAGAGCACGGAAGGTCACCGGGCCGGCCGCCCCGGACATCGCCTCGTCGTCGCCCGCATGGGCGGCGGCGAGCGCCAGCAGCCGAAGCGCGGACGGGCGGCGCAGCGACGGCTGGGCATGCCCCGTCGAAGTGCAGGGAATCGAGGTGTCCGACGTCACGCGGGTTCCACTCGATTTCGCTGGACCGCGCCCGATCCGGCGCCCGTGTGGCCGTGCACGACGGCATCGGCGGCGGTTCGCACGCTGTCGAAGACCTCGTCGATGGACCGGTCGGCGTCGGCGAGGAGCGTCGCCACGGCGATCGTCAACGCCTCCGCCGGGTCTTCGTCGGGAATCGACATCGACATCGCGACCGCGGTTGCCTCGAGATCGGCGAAGGTCACCTGTGGCGCCCCCGCGACGCCGATGACCGTGTCGGGCGCGACGGCCGCGACCTCCGACACCAGCTCGTGCAGCGGCCGGACGGCATCGTTCCCGCGCGCTTGCGGCGCGTTCTGCTCCGCCCAGACGGCGAGATCCCCGATCGCAGTATCCGGCCGTGACACGATGTCGGCCAACAGATTTCGGTACCTCTCGGCGAACAGGGCCACCGTGCCGGGGTCGAAGAGATCGGTGTCGAAGGCGATCTGCCCGCCCAGCGCGCCGTTCCGGTCGACGCCGTCGGGGTCGCCCGGGTAGAGCATGACCTCGAGGTCCACCTTGGCGGGAAAGGACTCGGGCAGACGCGGCCGGACATGCAGCCCGTCGAGTTCGATGTCCGGGAACTCGAGATTCTGGTACGAGAGCATCACCGAGAAGAACGGGTTGCGGCGTCCGCGGCGGACCGACGCACGGTCGGTCCGGGCGAGATGATCGACGATCTCGTCGAAGGACACGTCGGTGTGACCCAGGTCGGCGAAATCATCGGTGTGCACCCGTCGCAAGAGCTCCGCGAACGGCTCGTCGAGGCGAAGCCGCGTACGCAGGGGCACCGTGGTCGCGAGCATCCCCACCATGTCGGTCAGGGCGGGATCATCACGACCGGCGAACGGTGTGCCGATGACGATGTCGTCGCTTCCCGACAACCGCCCGATCAGGACCGCGAGCGCCGCGTGCAGGACGGCGAACTGCGTCGTGTTGCCCACCCGCGCCATCTGACGGAGCATCGTCGCGGTCGACGACGGGATGTCGAGATCGACCACTCCGCCCACATGGCGGGGCTCCACGGGCCGGGGCCGGTCGGTCGGGATCGTCGCCGGCTCCCCCGCCCGATCCAGACGCTGCCCCCAGTACCGCAGTTGACGCTGCCGTTCCGTCTCCCCGTCGGGCCGCGTAGTCTGCAGGCGCTCGGCGTGCCAGATCGCATAGTCGGCGAACTGCACGCGCTGCCCCACCGCACTTCTCGATCCGGCTCGCCCCGAGATGCGGGCGGAGTAGAACTCGGCGAGGTCGCGGGCCAGCGGGCCGAGCGACCCACCGTCGGCGTTGATGTGGTGGACGACGAACACCAGCAAGTGCCGGTCCGGGCTCACCCGCAGGATCGTCGCGCGTACCGCCGGGGGGCCGGTCAGGTCGAAACCAGCTCCGACGACAGCCGCGACCTCGGCGCCCAACCGGTCCTCGGCGGGCATGTCGGGCCGGTCACCGGCGAGATCGACGAGCGGAATCCGCAACGCGTGCACCGCATCCGCAGCGGGGATGATGAGTTGCACCGGTGTGCCGTCGTGCAGCGGGTAACGGGTGCGCAGCGACTCGTGCCGCGCGACGAGGTCACCCACCGCGCCCGTGAGGGCCGGGACGTCGAGCCGGCCGTCGAGTTCCAGGGTCAGGCCGACGTTGTAGGCGGGCGAGGCCGGATCGGTCTGGTTGATCGACCACAGGCCGCGCTGCACCCCCGTGAGGTCGACGAGATGAGTGCGTTCGCGCGGCGTCAGCATGCGTCCCGAGACCGCCCGGTCGGCCGTCGCCACCGCCGCCACGAAGTCCGCGACGGTCGGGTTCTCGAAGAGCAGCGACATCGGCACGCGGCGTCCGACGTGCTGTTCGACGCGATAGGCGACCTTGGTCGCCGACAGCGAGCTCCCGCCGAGTTCGAAGAACCCGTCGTACACGCTGACCTCCCGCAGACCGAGCACGTCGGCGAAGATCTGGGCCACGACGCCCTCGAGCCGGCTGCGGGGGCCGACATATTCACGTGCGGGCGAGATCTCCACCGCGGGCAGGGCGCGGCGGTCGACCTTGCCGGTCCGGGTCATCGGCAACTCGTCGAGCACCACCACGGTGTGCGGCACGAGGTGCGACGGGAGACGGGCGGCGGCGTGGTCGAGGATGTGCTCGGGTGCGGGGACCCGGTCGGCAGGGGCGGTCACATACGACACCAGCACCGTGTCCCCAGCCGGTGTCGACGTCCCGACGGTGACCGCGATGTCCACATCGGGATGGCTTGCGAGCACGCCGTCGACCTCGCCGGGTTCGACCCGCATGCCGCGGATCTTGATCTGGAAGTCGTTGCGCCCGTGGTAGACGATGTCGCCGGACGGTGTGCGCGTGACGAGGTCCCCGGTGCGGTACATCCGCCCCCCGGTCTCGAACGGATCGGCGACGAACCGGCCCGCCGTCAGTCCGGGACGACCGTGGTAGCCGCGCCCGAGTGCCCGTCCCGACAGGTACAGCTCACCCAGGACACCGTCCGGCACCGGACGCAGGCAGGCGTCGAGGACCCGGACGCCGACTCCGGCGATCGGCCCACCGATCGTGACCGGTTCCGCGGGCCGGAGGGGCGCGGAGGCGGTGGCCCAGATCGTGGTCTCGCTGGGACCGTAGAGATTGAGCAGCGGGCGGCCGGCCGCATGCCACCTCGCGACCAACTCCGGAGGGCAGGCCTCGCCCGCCACCATCACGACCGAGAGTTCGGGCACCGCGGCAGGATCGAGAGTGGCGAGCGCGGTGGGCGTCATGATCGTGTGGGTGACCCGGTGACGGGCGATGATGGTCGCCAGCTCGGGACCGGCGAACACCTCGGGTGGGCTGATCGCCAGCTGGGCGCCCGAACACACCGCGAACACGATCTCCCAGACCGCGACATCGAATCCCGGTGCGGCGACGTGGAGTATGCGCGAGTCCGGGCCCGCACCCAAGCGATGCTGCTGCTCGCCGACCAGTTCGGCGAACCCGGCGTTGGTCACCGTGACGGCCTTGGGCCGGCCGGTGGACCCGGAGGTGAATTGGAGATAGGCCGCGTCGTCGAGGGCGATCGGCCGTACCCGCTCGGCGTCGGCCACCCGGTGCGTCGGCCGTCCGGCGATGCCCAGATCCACCTCGAGGTCATCGAGAACCAGCTGCGCGACCGTCGATCGGGTCACCGAGGACCCGGCGCCGTCCGCGGCAACGGGATCCGCGGTGATGACCAGAACCGCACCGCTGTCGGCGAGCATCGCCGAACGACGGGCGGCGGGCAGACGGGAGTCGATCATCACGAAGGCGGCGCCGCTCATGGCCACGCCCAGTACGGCCAGGACCGACCGGGGCGAGCGCGGGATGCTCACCGCGACGACGTCGCCTGGGCCGATGCCGCGTTCGATCAGGACGCGGGCGATCTGATTGGTCGTGCTCGTCACCTCGGACCAGCGGACCGTGCTCTCCCCGAGCAGGGCCGGGGCGCCGGGGTCGGCGCTCGCGAGACCGCGCGTCAGCAGGATTGCGAGGGTCTGCTCGGGACGCGATCCCCGGGTCGGCGCCGCCAGGGTACGCATCTCGTCCGGGCGGAGCAGGTCGATCGCACCGATGCTCCGCGACGACTCGTGCACCATCTGCTCCAGGACGAACTCCAGCCGCCGCGCCATGTCGCGCACCGTAGCGTCGTCGAAAAGATCGGTTGCATAGGCGAATTCGACGTCGTAACGGTCGGTGCGGTCAGTGACCGACACGGTCACGTCGTACTTCGCGGACGGTACCCGGGCATCGAGGACCTCCGCGGACCCGGCCCATCGGGCGAGCTCGGCCAACTGATCGGGTTGAACCGTCAGCGCGACCTGGAACAGCGGCGAGTGCGACGGCGACCGGTGTGGCGCGACAGCGTCCACGACCCGTTCGAACGGGACGTCGGCGCGGCTCATCGCGCGCGCGCAGCGGCGATGCGCGGCGGTGACGAAGTCGGCGACGGTGTCCCCGGGTTGCAGGGTCGTTCGCAGCACGACGGTGTTGACGAACATGCCGACGAGGTCGGCGAGCGCCGGATCGTCGCGGCCGGCGACCGCGGTCCCGATACTCACGTCGTCGGTGGCGGCCAGCCGACTCAAGGTGATCGCCAGGGCGGACTGGAACACCGCGAACGGGGTGACCGCCAACGATCTCGCGAGCTGCCGGATCCCCGCGGTCAGGCCCGTCCCGAGCACGGTGTCCACATGCGCTCCGCTGCTTGACATCACCCGCGGACGCGGCCGATCGGTGGGCAACTGCAGCAGATCCGGCGCGCCACGCAACTCCCCCCGCCAGAACTCCAGGCCCTCGACCAGAACCGACGACGGCGCATCCGGCGTTCCGAGCGTCTCGGCGCGCTCGACGGCGACATCGGCGTACTGCATCGGCAACGGCGCGAGATCCGGCTCCGCACCCGCGCGCCGACTGTCGTACGCGGTCATCAGATCTCGCAGCAGCGGCCGGAGCGAGTGCCCGTCGGCCGCGATGTGATGAAGGACCAGCACGACGATGTCGCCATCCGGATGTCCGGTCACCAGGCGGTACCGGAACGGGATCTCCTCGGCCAGGTCGAAGCCGACGTCGGTGATGGCGGAGATCGCCACGTTCACATCGTCTCCGGCGTCGGTCACATGTGTTCCGCTCGCTGCGATCCCGGCGACGAGTTCAACGTGTGTCCCGCCGGCCAGAAGATCGGCAGCCGTGCGCGAGTCCAGGATTCGCTGCTCGGGTTCGCCGTCGACGACCGGGAACACCGTGCGCAGGATCTCGTGCCGGTCCACGACGTCCCGGACCGCCCGGTGCATGGCATCGGCGTCCAGCGCGTGCGCCAGGCGCAGCGCGCCCGACATGTTATAGGTCGACTCGGCCGGCGACATCCGGTTGATGAACCACAACCGGGTCTGCGCCTGCGACAGCGGGATTCGCGCCGGACGGGGTGGTTGCGACCGGGTCGGGGCGGACCGGTCGGACTGCGGGACGGCCACGGCGCGTGACGCGAGGTCGGCGAGGTCGACCGCGTCGAAGACGTCGGTCAGGGCAATCCCCAGCCCGTGGTCGACACGTGCGCGGGCCACCATCCGGGCGGCGAGCAACGAATCCGCACCCAAAGCGAAGAGATTGTCCGAGACGCTGACCCCCTCACGGTCCAGCGCCTCCTCCACCAGCGATACGATCGCCCGCTCGACCGGGGTCTGCGGCGTCCGGAAATTCGTTGCGGCGGAGCCGAGTACGGGAACCGGCAGCGCGCGTGTGTCCAGCTTGCCCGACCGGGTGGTGGGAAACGCATCGAGGAAGACGATCCCCGGCGGAACCATGTGTCCGGGGAGTCGCCGTCGGCAGTGCGCACGCACAGCGTCGGCATCGAGCAGTTGCCGGGTGTCACCGGCATCATGATCGGCGCGGGATTCGGGCACGGACCCATCCCGGCGAGCACGGAGATAGGCGACGAGAACCGGTGCGGGCCCGAGATCGCGGCGGGCGACGACCGCTACCGCGTCGACGCCCGGGATCGCGGCGATCACCGCCTCCACCTCGCCGGGTTCCACGCGCTGACCCCGGATCTTGATCTGCTGATCGGTTCGTCCCAGATACTCCAGTTCACCGTCGGCAGTCCATCGGACCAGATCCCCGGTGCGGTACATCCGGGCACCCACGTCCCCCCGCGGATCGGCCGTGAACCTGCCCGATGTCAGTCTCGGAGCACCGACGTAACACGATGCCAGCTGCGGCCCCACCAGATACAACTCGCCGGCGACCCCGACCGGAACCGGACGGAGTCGGCCGTCGAGGACCCGCACCTCGGTCCCCGGTACCGGGTGTCCGATCGGAACGACGGGACCATCCGTCGTGACCCGCTGGGCGGTCACGTCGATCGCGGCCTCGGTCGGCCCGTACAAGTTCACCAGTCCGGCACGGGTGGTCGACCGTACGCGCCGGGCGAGCCGGGCCGGCAGCGCCTCGCCCGACGTGAACACCCATCGCACGTGATCGGGTAGGGAGAGCCGTTCGTGCGACACCGTGTCGGTTCCGCCGAAGTCGTCGACGGACTGAGTCGTCGAACCGCCGGGGTCCGGTCCGAGCACCACGTCGAGATAGGCATCGAGCATCGACGGCACGAAATGCAGGACGGTGACGCCGGAGCGCGCGATGAGGTCGCGGAGGTACGCGGGATCGCGGTGTCCGCCGGGCGCCGCGATCACCATCCGCGCCCCGACGCGCAACGGCCACAGCAACTCCCAGACCGACACGTCGAAGGTCGCCGGCGTCTTGTACAGCACGGCGTCCCCCGCGGCGATCGGGTGATCGTGCTGCATCCACCCGAGGCGTTGCTCGATCGCCCGATGACCGATCTCGACACCTTTGGGGGTCCCGGTCGATCCCGACGTGAAGATGACGTAGGCGGCCAGATCAGCCGGAACTCGGGTCTCCCGATGCGGCCGTGCCGTCGGACCTCGACGCGGGGAGTCGAGACCGGCGACGAAGTGTGCGTCGACGACCAGGGCGGGCCCGATTGCCGCGGTGATCGCCTGCCGCCTTTCTTCTGGTTCGGCCGGATCGACGGGCACGTACGCCGCACCCAGCCCGATAGCGGCATACACAACGCACACTTGCTCGATCGAACGGTCCAGGGCCACGACGATGCGATCGCCACGCCGCACGCCCAGACTCGTGAACCGGTCCGCGAAAGTGCGCAGGCACGCGCGAACTCGCGGTAGGTGAGGGTGGTGTCGCCGACCGTCACCGCGGGTGCGTCCGGCGTCGACTGGACCTGGCGATCGAAGGCGGCCAGCACGTGGTCACCGACAACGCCGACGGCCGGCCCGCCGGAACCGAGGTGATCCAGAGTTGCGGACTCCCCGGCCATCAGCAGGTCGAGGTCGGCGACAGGCCGGTTCGGGTGCGCGACGAACTGGGTGAGCACGTGGAGGAGGCGATCGCGGTGTGCCTCGAGTTCCGCCGACCCGTACAGCGTGGGGTTCGCGTGCAGGCCCACTTCCAGCGGGGCCTCCGGGCCGGCCGCGAAGACGTTCATCACCAGGTCTTCGACCAGACCGGCGGACAGCATGTGATAGCGCACGCGGGCGCCGTCGATGACGATCGGCTTGTCGAACAGCAACAGGTTGACCAGCGGTCCGAACGACGTGCCGAGGGCATCACCGAAGCCGGCTGCCGCCCTGATGTCCTCGGATCGATACCGCTGATGGCGCAGACCCGCGGTGATCTCCGCGCTGACCGCCGCGACGACGTCGGCGCAGGTGGCCGAGGAGATTCCGTCCACACGCAGCGGCAACATGTTGGAGACCATCCCGGCCGAGTGCCGGACGCGCGCCGTCGTCCGTGCGGTGACCGGCAGACTGAGAACGATGTCGTCGCTGCCGGACATGCGCGCCAGGAACGCGGCGAACGCGGCGGTGAGGATGGCAGCAACCGACGCGTCGAGGTCCCGGGCGCACCGACGCAGCGCCTCACCCAGTTCGGGACCGAGCAGCCCGGCGGAGACCACGGTCTCGTTGCGGACGCCGGCGGTGGCAGGGTGTGCCGCGAGGCTGACCCGCTCGGGGAGCCCGGCGGCGCGTTCCTGCCAGAACTCGCGGTCTTTCTCGAACCGCGTGCTCTGCCGGTACGCGGCGTCGTCGGCGACCACTTCGGCGATGCTGGCGCGTCGGACCGGACGGCGGCCGGTTCGCGGCGGCACTGTGGCAGCGGCCTCCGCCGCAGGATCCGGCTCCCGGTGCTCGTTGTAGCGCGCCACCGCTTCGTGCAGGCACATCAGTGCGCCGTATCCGTCGAACGCGATGTGGTGACCGCGCATGTACCAGTACGTCCGGTCGTCGGCGATCCGGATGAAGGCCGCGACGGCGACCGGATCGGCCAGCAGGTCCACGGACCGCTGATGGTCGGCGCGCATCCAGTCGGCGGCTGCCGCTTCGGGATCCGGGTGCGTCCGCAGATCGACGTCGATCACGTCGAACGGGACGGAGAAGTCGATGTATTGCCGAGGCGTGCCGTCGACCTCGACCACGCGCGTGTAGGCCGTCTGCAGGTCGCGTGCCGCCTCCAGCACTCCCCGACGGAACAACTCCCGATCGAACGGGCGTCCCTCGTCGACGATGTCGAGGTAGTGCGCGACGGTGACCGAGTGGTCGTCGACCAGGTTCTCGGCAAACCACATGGCGCGTTGGGCCGCGGTCAGATCCAGTAGATCCGCCCCTTCAGGCGCGCCGGGTGTCCCCGGGCGCCAGTCTCCCCCAGTCCCATCTCGGTGGGACACAGTGTCATCCATGCCTCGTCCGACGTCGGTTTCGGCGATTGGGTCGCTCGACGAAGACGCCCCCGCGTCCCCCCCCCGCAGCGATCGTCGAACAGCAACGAATCATACGCGGTACATCGCATCCGCTTCGGAAAGTGATACATCCCGCACGACCGGCCGTTCCCGACGATCAGATGAATTCGAAAACTGGTGTGACAGATGGGATCACCCGAGTGCAATGGAGCCACACTGGTCACTCTCGTACCGTCTGGCGTGGTTGCGGGACCCTAGGATTCGGTCGTTCGACCGACACCGGGACAGAACGACATCTCGGACATGGCTTCGCCCGGCGCCGGGAGCGAAGCGAGCGGGCCCCGATTGATGGAGTCGCAGCGACGGACAAGGCAAGATCGGACTCGTGTCAGACGTGCAGTTGATCGAGGTGGGCCCGCGGGACGGGTTGCAGAACGAGCAGACCCTGCTCTCCGTCGACGAGAAGATCGAGTTCATCGCCCGGGCCGTCGACGCCGGCGTGCGCCGGATCGAGGCGGTGAGCTTCGTGAACCCCAAACGCGTACCGCAGATGGCCGGCGCCGAGGAGGTCATGGCCGGCGTGCCCCGCGTGGATGGTGTCTCCTACATCGGGCTCGTCCTGAATCGTCGTGGTCTCGACCGCGCTCTCGCCTCCGCGGTCGACGAGGTGAACGCGGTCGTCGTGGCCACCGAGGCGTTCAGCAACCGTAATCAGGGCTGCAGCGTCGAGGACACCATTTCCGCGGCCGTCGATGTGGTGCGCGACGCGCGCGCGGCCGGCCTCGCGACGACGGTGACCATCGCGGTCACGTTCGGCTGCCCGTTCACGGGCGAGGTCGACCCGCGCCGGATCTCCGACATCGTGGCGCGGCTGACCGACCAGGCCACCCCCGACGAGATCGCTCTCGCCGACACGATCGGCGTCGGGGTCCCGGCGCAGGTCCGCGATCTCGCCGCCCGCACGGCGGAGCGTGCGCCCGGCATTCCACAGCGCTGGCATTTCCACAACACGCGGAACACCGGTTACGCGAACGCACTCACCGCGCTCGATTCCGGGGCCGGCGCCATCGACGCAAGTATCGGCGGCTTCGGCGGCTGTCCGTTCGCGCCCGCGGCGACCGGCAACATCGCGTCCGAGGATCTGGTCTACGCACTCGATCGGTCCGAGGTCATCACGGGTGTCGACATGCAGGGGCTGATCGACGCCGCCGCGTGGCTGGGCCGGGCCCTCGACAAGAACGTGCCCGCACTCCTCGGACGTGCCGGAGTATTTCCGGCCGTCCGCGGAGACGGGGACATCTGAGTGGGACCCCATCGGTGCGAACGCACCGGTGGAAAACCCTTCGCCGACTATCCGGTGGTGTGGACGATCAGCACGTCGCACGCCGACTTGCGGGCCACATCGGCGGGGACCGATCCGAGGAGCCGGCCGGCGATCGAATTCAGGCCGCGATTGCCCACGACGAGAAGATCGGCCTTGACGTCGCTCACCAACTGCAGGAGCGCGTTGACCGGAGCACCCTTGACCGGGCGCTGCACCACGTTCGACGCACCTGCCTTGGTGGCCCGTTCCTTCGCGGTTCGCAGGATCTCCTCGGTCGGCGTCGATCCGGTGACCTGGTACGCCTCGTCTTTCAGGACATCCGCGGCGTCGCCGGCTCCGCGCTCGTTCGGGAAGTACGCGCACGCGATCACCAGCTGCGCGTCGCCCGCGAGTGCACCCGCACGCTCCACAGCCTTCATCGACGACTCGGAGCCGTCCGTTCCGACGACGACGGTTTCGTAAGAGCTCATCCCAACCTCTCGACATGAATTCGCCTCGCTGCCCATCAGCGAGGCGTCATCGCGTATACCCACAATGCAGGGGTCCTGCACGGGGACATTAGTGTGCCACGGGCGCGTCTGTCCCCCGTTCGTGGTGATCGGCACATCGTGAACACGCCGCTGCCACCCCGAACGGACGTCACTTGATCCCGGCCGCGTCCATCCCTCGCATCTCCTTCTTCAGATCGGCGATCTCGTCGCGGAGTCGTCCGGCGAGTTCGAACTGCAGATCCCGAGCGGCACTCATCATCTGGTCGGTGAGTTGCGACACGAGGTCGGCGAGCTCGGCGCGGGGCATCATCGACACGTCACGCTTCTCGATGACCCCCGAACTGCCGGCCTTCGACACCTCACCCTGTGCGCGGCGTCCGCGGCTGGAGTTGCGTCCGGAACCGCCGACCGCCACGGCCTCGTCTTCGGCTTCCCGATAGACCTGGTCCAGGATGTCGGCGATCTTCTTGCGCAGTGGCTTCGGATCGATGCCGTTCGCCTTGTTGTACGCGATCTGCTTCTCGCGACGCCGCTCGGTCTCGTCGATGGCATTGCGCATCGAATCGGTGATCTTGTCCGCATACATGTGGACCTCGCCGGACACATTGCGGGCCGCGCGACCGATGGTCTGGATGAGGGACGTGGTGCTCCGCAGGAAACCCTCCTTGTCGGCGTCGAGAATCGCGACGAGCGAGACCTCGGGCAGGTCGAGACCCTCGCGGAGCAGGTTGATGCCCACCAGCACGTCGTAGTCACCGGAGCGCAGCTGGCGGAGCAGTTCGACACGACGCAGGGTGTCGACCTCCGAGTGCAGGTACCGGACGCGGATACCGAGTTCGAGCAGGTAATCGGTGAGATCCTCGGCCATCTTCTTGGTCAGGGTGGTCACCAGGACGCGCTCGTCGCGATCGGTTCGCTCACGGATTTCATGGACCAGATCGTCGATCTGGCCCTTGGTGGGTTTCACCACGACCTGCGGGTCCACGAGTCCCGTCGGACGGATCACCTGTTCGACGAACTCGCCGTTGGACTGGCCCAGTTCGTACGGCCCGGGAGTCGCGGACAGATAGACGGTCTGTCCGATGCGGTCGACGAACTCGTCCCATGTGAGCGGTCGGTTGTCGACCGCCGAAGGCAACCGGAATCCGTACTCGACGAGGTTGCGCTTGCGCGACATGTCGCCCTCGTACATGCCGCCGATCTGGGGCACCGTCACGTGCGACTCGTCGATGACGAGGAGGAAGTCGTCCGGGAAGTAGTCGATGAGCGTGGCCGGCGCGCTCCCCGCGGCTCGGCCGTCGATGTGGCGCGAGTAGTTCTCGATGCCCGAGCAGAACCCGACCTGACGCATCATCTCCAGGTCGTAGGTGGTGCGCATGCGCAGACGCTGGGCCTCCAGCAGCTTGCCTTTGCCCTCCAGCTCGGCGAGTCGTTCCTCGAGCTCGCGCTCGATGCTCGCCATCGCCTTCTCCATGCGCTCGGGCCCGGCAACATAATGGGTGGCCGGGAAGATGCGCAGCGAGTCGACCTGGCGCACCACGTCACCGGTCAGCGGATGCAGGAAGTACAGCGACTCGACCTCGTCGCCGAAGAACTCGATGCGCACAGCCAGTTCCTCGTAGGACGGGATGATCTCGACCGTGTCCCCGCGCACCCGGAAGCTGCCGCGGGTGAACGACATGTCGTTGCGCGTGTACTGGACGTCGACGAGCAGACGCAGCAGGGCGTCGCGATCGATCTCCTGCCCGACCTCGATCTCGACGGACCGGTCGAGATAGGACTGCGGCGTACCGAGGCCGTAGATGCAGGACACCGAGGCGACGACGACCACGTCGCGTCGCGACAGCAGGCTCGACGTCGCCGAGTGACGTAGGCGCTCGACGTCGTCGTTGATCGACGAGTCCTTCTCGATGTAGGTGTCGGTCTGCGCGATGTACGCCTCGGGTTGGTAGTAGTCGTAGTACGACACGAAGTACTCGACGGCGTTGTTGGGCAGCATCTCGCGCAGTTCGTTCGCGAGCTGCGCCGCGAGCGTCTTGTTCGGCGCCATCACGAGCGTCGGGCGCTGGACCTGTTCGATGAGCCAGGCCGTGGTCGCCGACTTTCCGGTGCCGGTCGCGCCGAGGAGGACGATGTCCTTCTCCCCGGCCTTGATCCGGCGGGTGAGGTCTTCGATGGCGGCGGGCTGGTCGCCGGCCGGTTCGTACTCGCTGACGACCTGCAGGCGGGCATCGGTCCGCTCGATCTCGCCGACCGGCCGGAACTCCGAGTGCGCGATGACGGGGCGTTCTGCTGCAAAAGCCATAGTGCCAGGGTAAACGCGACCTATGACAGCGATGTTCCCGCGGACCGGCGTCCGACGAGCGCGGCGACGAGCACGACCGCCGAGCACAGCGGGATCGGCTGGCCGACGACGACGAACACTCCGACGTCGGCGAGGAGCGCGACGGGCGCCGCGACCCGGACCACCGGGCCCGGAACCGGCGCCTTGCCGCGGGTCCGGCGCGGCACGCGCGACCACGGTTTCGCGATCGACAGCCAGCCCTGGAACGCGATCAACGTGGCCATCAGGACCGTCGACGCGAGCAGGCCGGCCGACGCGACTTCGCGGGCGCGCGCCGCCGAGTCGAGAGCTGGTGAGAGCACCGCGATCCCGACGACGAGCTGGCTCACCGTGATCGCGAACTTCACGAGGACCCACCAGTGGAGGAAGAAGCCCCACGGCGTCGTGGCGGACAACAGGAATCCCGACATCGCGGACACATTGGCCGAGACCACCAGGACCGTGGTGTCGAGGACGTGCGCGGCGACCGCGCCCCCGTCCCCGGGATTCAGCATCAGAACCGCCATCGCGAGCGCCTGGCTCATCCAACAGACGGACGAGAGCACGTGTATCCACAGCAGCACGTGCCGTGCGCGCTTGACGGTCGGCCGCGCTGTGATTCGTTCGCGGGCCACAGCACGGCCCCGTTCGGCGACGAAAGTCCTCATGTTCCGACCATCCCGCGGACCGGCGGTCGGACGCATCGGTGAGAACTCGGGCTTTCACCCTGAGATCGTCGGTGAGGCTGGCTAGATTCAAAGCATGACGAGCGATGGCGGGCGCACCGCCGACCCCGGGTCAGCACCGCACCCGCTGCACCCGCCGAAACGCGAGGTCTTCGACGTCCCGGCGATGACGAACACCGACAACAAGGGATTCGTCCGGGAGGTCGAGGAGTATCGCGTCACCGACTTCGGGCTGTACATGTCGCGCCACGCTCCCGGGCACCCCAGATTCGACCACCTGGAGTCATGGCTGCTACCCGCTTTGGGGTTGCGCGCCAACATCTTCCACTACCAGGGCGGCTACCGCGAAGGGCAGCGCCTGTACCTGGATGTGGGCCGGTTCGCCGGCCCCGACGACGACGGCCGGTGGCATGCCGAGGACTGGTACCTCGATCTCGTCGACGTGCCGGGCACCCCTCCCCTGCTGCTCGACACCGACGAGCTGCTCGAGGCCCACCGTGACGGTTTGCTCGACACCGCGCAGTGCGTCGAAGCCGTCGAGATCGCCACGCGTGCACTCGTCGGTGCGGCGGAACACGGCAACGACATACAGGCCTGGCTCGACGCCGCGGCGGGTGGCGCGGTGGCCTTTCGCGACCACGACCACCGTCGCCACGGCCAGGCCGGTAGATCAGTACGTCGGTAGCACGAAACAGGATCCGTTACGGATGAAGTCCGGGAGCTGGACGCCGGTGCCCACCGTGACCGCCCTCGACTTCTCGACTCCATCGAGGGTCGCCTTCAGCAGGTAGCGGCCCGGCGTCGACGGCCGCCACTTGGGCCGGATCTCGACACTCGTGGGCTTCTGGTCGTAGATCGTGACCGTGCGCCCGGCGCCCACCAGGGTGACCTTCAGATTCGACTTCGCCGAACGCGGATCGCTGACGAGAACCGACAGTGTGTAGGAACATCCCGCGCCGTACACCCCGTAGTTGAACGAGCCGTTGGCCGACGAGCCGTAACCCGGAAGAGTGTCCACCGCGATGCCCTGCAGCGCCGCCTCCGCCGGCGCGGCCAGCGCCACGCTTGCGCACGCAACTGCACCAAAAGCTATTGCGCCACTGGCAATCCGCGCGCGACTCCGACTTCCCCGACCGACCATGCTGTGCTCCACTCCTGGGCTTCGTCCTCAGCGACCACCCCCACCGCGGGGGCGTGCGACTCACAAGTTAGCAGCGGACGGGGCGGCATGTGCCGATTTTGGTAACGTTTGTAGTCAGTTTTTGTGCCAACCGCCGGTCAGCGTGTGACGACCCGCACCGTGGCAGGCCGCCCCGGGTCACAGGACCCGTACTGATCCGGTCCGGCCGGTGCGAATCCACCGTCGGCGAGACGATCCGCCAAGCCCTCCGCGGCGCCGGCGTCACGTGCGGTCACCCGCAACTCGACCGCCGCCGGGTCGACGATGTCGACCGCGGTGGCCAGTTCGCCGGCGAGCGCCCACAATCGGTTCACCAGACGCGCGGACGGACCATTGGGATTCGGTTCTGCTGCCACGAGTCCGGGCACCGACTCGGCGACGCGACGCTCGCGGACGTTCAACTCGAGCGGCACGAGGCGCTCGTCCCAGACCCGGGCGGCCGATGCCGCCAGTTCCTCGGGGGCGCCCGAGTTGTCCAGCCATACGTCGGCCACGGCACGACGCTGCTCGTCGGTCGCCTGCGCGGCGATGCGGGCACGGGCATCGGCCTCGGCAACACCCCGCATGGTCGTCAGCCGGTGCAACCGCACGTCGGCCTCGGCGAACACGATCACGACCAGATGGAAGAACGGCGCCGTGTGGTTCTCGACCAGCAGCGGGATGTCTTGCACCACAATCGCGTCGGCCGGTGCGTCGTCGAGCATGGCCTGAGTCCGCGCCCCGATGAGCGGGTGGGTGATGCCGTTGAGCGTCAGCCTCGACTCGTCGTCGACGAAGGCCTTCGCCGCGAGAGCCGGACGATCGAGACTCCCGTCGGCGGTCAGGATGTCCGGACCGAACGCCTCGACGAGCGCAGCCAGACCCTCGGATCCCGGCTCGACCACCTCCCGGGCGACTTTGTCCGCGTCGATGATGTACGCGCCCCGCTCGACGAACGTCTTTGCCACAGTCGATTTGCCGGCCCCGATGCCACCGGTCAGCCCAAGCCTGATCACGCCCACCAGTCTGACAAATCCGTCTGCGACACGTTGGAAGGCCCCCGCAAACACGAGAGACCCCGTCTCGCGCGATGACCCTCAGCGGGTCACGACGTCGAGACGAGGTCTCCTCGGGTTGATGGATCAGCCGGTGACGGCCGCCAATTCGATGGTCTCGTGCGGCAGGTCCGCCTCGCCGACCTTCTCGTTCTTGTTCAGATCGACGGCGACGATCTTCTTGGCCGCCGGGTCGCTGACGTAGGCGATGCCCTCCTGCACCGCGACGTTCGGCATCGGGGACTGCCACTCGTCGGGTTCGGTCCACGCGCCGATGGCGGGGATCGTGGCGGTCTTGGCCGCAGTGTCGGCGTCGAAGACGTGTAGGGCACCGTCGGTTCCCAAGACCACGGCGGACCCGCCGGGACCGCGCTCGATGGACCGGAAGCTGTAGGAGGTGCCGAGATCGACGAGCCGGAGCTGACCGGTGCGGGTGTCGGTGAGCGAGAACCGGGTCGGCCGTTCGAGTTCGGCATCCGGATCGGACTTGTAGTCGCCGAGGATGATCGGGGACTCCTCGCTGCCGGCCTGGTTGCCGATGCGGCCGTACTCGTCGGGGCTCTCGACCTTGCGGATGTCGTTCCCGTTCACGATGAGCAGTCCGTCCTCGCAACCGAAAGCGAGGACTCCGTCGGCGCCGGCGGCCTCACCGTGCACACCCGGGCACTGGTCGTTACGCACGATCTCCTTGCGCTCGGGGTCGAGGATCGCAATCCCGCTGCGCGAGTCCTCGTTTCCGACGGTGACGACGACCGTACCGTCCTCACGGAACACCGCGACCCCGTGGTGCGGCTCGGGAAGTGTGAACGAGGTCGACGCCGGGTTGCCGCGCAGGAGCTCGGCGGGCTCGACGATGTCGACCTGGCCCGTGCCGTCGGTGAAGAGGGCGACCCGGGAGTCGTGCGGCACAACGTGTCCCGGCTCTTCACCGCCGAACGTCATGTCGGTGAGGGCCGGTGTCGTCGTGTAGTAGTGACCATGGTCGCCGTGTTGACGCGTCCAGGTACCCATGTCGAGAACCCGGAACCCGTCCGACTCCGAGACGAACAAATTGCGGCCGTTGTCGGCGCTGTTGAGTCGGATGAAGCCGTCGATCGGGAGGTCGGCGACCTGCTCCAACGACTCTGCGTCGAGGACCAGGATGCCGCCGTCGTAGCTGAGCGCGAGGCGCGGCGTGGCGCTCTGCTGCTCGACGGCCGCGGCCGAGCTGGAGGCGGGCGCGGATTCGCTCGAATCCTCGCTCCCGCAAGCGACGAGCGCGAATGACGCGGCGGTGAGAAACGCGAGAGAGCGGGTCAGTTTTGTCCGTTGTGCAAACACCCGAACAGTGAACATGGATATGAAAATCATTGTCAACAACGCATGGGATGGTGGTGGCCCGCAACGGCCGCTCCTCGCGAACACCCCGGCATCAGGCCAGCAACGGCCGCAACCCGTCGAGCACGCGGGCGAGTCCGAATTCGAAGGCGTCATCGGGGGCGCCGGGCGCCTGATGGATCTCTCCGACCGCACTGCCGACCCGATCCGACAGGGGGTACGCACCATCGGGGATGACCGCCGCGAGTTCAGGACCGACGATCTCCCACCATCGCGCGTCGCTCATCCCGGATTCCTCGGCGGCCGTCCGCTCCCCGACCGCCTCGCGGGCGTTGCCGGCCACGAAGGCGCCGAGCAGTGCGATGATGTTGTCCCGCTGGATATCCGAGATGTCGGTCGCTTCGAGCAGTTCGAGCTGCCGCTCGTACCGGGCCAGGCGGTGCGGGCCCAGCACCTGGCGCCACGGCGAGGCCACCAGCAGCCATGGGTGGTCGAGACACTCGGCACGCAGTGCGCGCGCGACTCCCGCCAGGGACTCGACGACGGTCGGCGCCGGCCCGGGCATCGGAGTCCGTGCTGTCACGTGATCGATCATGAGCGCCACCAGCACGTCACGCGTCGGCACGTAGGTGTACAGACTCATCGGCCCGACGCCGAGTTCGGCGGCCAGGGCGCGCATCGAGACGGCACCGAGCCCGCGCTCGTCCGCGAGGTCGATCGCCGCCGTCACGATGTCGTCGACCGACACCCGCTGCCGCGGCCCCCGCCGCGGACCGCCATCTCCGGCCTCGGCCCGCCAGAGCAGTCGGACCAGCGTGCGTGCATCATCTGCGGTCGACACGGCGACGCCTTTCCCGTACGGTGTACTGAGTCATAACTCCGTACACCGTACCAAGAGGAGCGTCCACTGCCCACTCAGGCCACCTATCTGCCGGACCTGCACCAGTTCGCACTCTGGTCTTCCCACCAGTCCGATGCCGGAAACCTGTCGGACACCTGCCGTCTCGCGGTCCCGGACGGCCGCGGCCTCGTCGTTCGCGACGTCCGCTGCGAACTCGTCGATCCCCCGGCACTCCTGGCCGCGTGCGACCAGGGTGATCCGAGCCGAGTCGCGGAGTCGGTCGAAGCGTGGCGACGCACACTCGCCGACGACTCCGCGACACCGCTGCCGCTCGCCGCACACGCCGAGATCGATCCCACCGGGACGGCGATGACGACTGCGGACTTCGCCCGGACAGCGCTGCAGGAGAGTCTCGCCGCCGAGAAAGTACTGCGAGACGCTCTGCGAGCACACCTGCGGCCGTATCAGATTCGCGGTGTCGCCTGGCTGGCCCGCACCGTGGAGGTCACCGGCGGTGCCGTGCTGGCCGACGAGATGGGACTGGGCAAGACCGTCCAGGCGATCGGCCTGCTGACGCTTCGGGCGCACGAGGGACCACAGCTGGTCGTCTGCCCGACCAGCCTCGTGACCAATTGGAGTCACGAGGTGGCCCGCTTCGCGCCCGATCTGAACGTGTACACCGGCCCCCTCGAGCACGCGCCGGACGGGCCCGGTTCGATCACCGTGATCTCCTACGGGAGACTGCGACTGAGTATCGCCGATGTGCGTCGATTCGACTGGGCCACAGCCGTGTTCGACGAGGCGCAGGCCCTGAAGAACCCGCGCACCCAGGTGTCACGCGCGGCGCGCACCGTCGGCGCCCGGGCTCACGTCGCGTTGACCGGCACTCCCATCGAGAACAGTCTCGACGACCTCTGGGCGATTCTCCGGGTCGTCGCGCCCGCACTGTTTCCTCACCGGGCGGTGTTCCGGCGGCGCTTCACCAAAGCCGTGGACGACGGCGACGCCGGCGCGCTGCGACGACTTCGGGTGGCGGTCGCGCCGGTGATGTTGGCGCGCACCAAGTCCCGCGTGGCGTCGGCGCTGCCGCCGAAGATCGCCAATCCGGTGCTCGTCGATCTGACCGACGAACAGGCGCAGCTCTACGACGCTCACCTCGCGCGCGTGGAAGACACCGGCTTCGGCGACGGATTCGAACGACACGGACGGATTCTCGCCACACTCACCCGGCTCAAGCAGATCTGCAACCATCCCGGCCTCGTCACCGGCGACACCCGGGTGCTCGCGGGACGCTCGGGCAAGCTCGACGTGTGCACGGAGATCCTCGGTGACAACCTGCGTACCGGCTCCCCCACGCTCGTCTTCACCCAGTACCGGGAAACCGGTGAACTCCTCGTCCGACACTTCGCCGAACAACTGGCGGTCGACGCACCGTTCTTCCACGGCGGTCTCTCGGCGAGCCGTCGCGACGAACTCGTCGCCGCCTTCCAGTCGGGCGATGGCCCCGGGCTGATGGTCATGAGCCTCAAAGCCGGCGGCGTCGGACTCACCCTCACGCACGCCTGCGACGTCATCCATTTCGACCGCTGGTGGAACCCGGCGGTCGAGGCCCAGGCGTCCGACCGCGTGCACCGAATCGGCCAGGAACGTCCCGTCACGATCACCACCCTCACCTCGGCCACATCCCTCGAAGAGCACATCGATCGCCTGCACCGGCGCAAGTCCGTGCTCGGCGCGCACGCGGACGACACGTCCGCTCTCACCGAGCTGACCGGCCTCGACGACGAGCGGTTGATGGACATCCTGCGGCGTCACCGGGAGGCGCGATGACCAGCACTCCTGCCGAATTCGGGTTCACCCGCTGGGGCGCCGAGATCGTCCGGCTCGCCGAGCCGATCTCGGCGCGTGGCCCCAACGCCTCGGCACCACGAGCCCGCAGTGTCGCCCGCAACGGCCGCGTCACGCTCACCGTCGACGGACGTTCGGTCAGCGGTCTGGTGCAGCGTGGCGGCGAGGCGTCGATGGCACATCTCGAGTTCGATGCCATGTCCCCGGCGACCGCGACGACGCTGCGGGAGGTGCTCGGCGAGTCCACCGAACCGACCGACGACATGCACCGTCGCCTCGTCGAAGCGGCGTCGTGGTCGTCACCGGTTCTCGAGGTCGCCGACTGCTCCTGCCGCGCCCGCGGCGACCGGTGCCTGCACATCCTCGCCACGCTCTATGCCCTCGCCGCGGCCGTCGATCGGGAGCCCTCGCTGGCCCTCCGCCTACGCGACTTCGAGGCACGGCTCAGCGGAGTCGCCCGTGGCGCGGACCACACCGATGGACCACCGCGCCAGATGCCGCTGCGGTGGGCGGCCCTGACGACTTTCGACGCCCGGAACTACTGGAGTGCTCGGCGTCGCACCGGGGCGCCCGACTGACCGTCGGCACCAGACGAGAGAAGCCCTCCCGGTTTCCCGGGAGGGCTTCTCCATCGTGCTCGGTGAGCGAGGCGTGTCAGGCGTTGCCCGACAGCTTCTCACGCAGTGCGGCGAGCTGCTCGTCGCTGGCCAGCGAACCGCCGGCCGACGATCCGCCGGTCGAGCTGCTGCTCGACGACGATCCGCCGCGGCTCTCCGACGCCGACGAGTAGTCGGTCGGAGCGTTGGCGGCCTCTGCGGCAGCAGCGGCGAACTTCTCCATCTGGGCGGTGTGCATCTTGTGGCGACGCTCGGCCTCGGCGTACCGGGCCTCCCATGCCTCACGCTGCTTCTCGAAGCCTTCGAGCCATTCGTTGGTCTCGGCGTCGAAGCCCTCGGGGAAGATGTAGTTGCCCTGCTCGTCGTAGCTGTCGGCCATGCCGTACTTCGAGGGGTCGAATTCCTCGGTGTAGTCCTCGTTGGCCTGCTTCAGGCTCAGCGAGATCCGACGACGCTCCAGGTCGATGTCGATGACCTTGACCATCGCGTCGTCACCGACGGCGACGACCTGATCCGGCACCTCCACGTGGCGCTCGGCCAGCTCGGAGATGTGGACCAGACCCTCGATGCCCTCGTCGACCCGGACGAACGCACCGAACGGCACCAGCTTGGTGACCTTGCCCGGCACGATCTGGCCGATGGCGTGGGTGCGGGCGAACTGGCGCCAGGGATCTTCCTGAGTTGCCTTAAGCGACAGCGACACACGCTCGCGGTCGAGATCGACGTCGAGGACCTCGACGGTGACCTCGTCGCCGACGGCGACGACCTCGGACGGGTGATCGATGTGCTTCCAGGACAGCTCGGAGACGTGGACCAGACCGTCGACGCCGCCGAGATCGACGAACGCACCGAAGTTGACGATCGAGGACACGACGCCCTTGCGGACCTGGCCCTTCTGCAGCTGGTGCAGGAACTCGCTGCGGACCTCGGACTGGGTCTGCTCGAGCCATGCGCGACGCGACAGGACCACGTTGTTGCGGTTCTTGTCGAGTTCGATGATCTTGGCCTCGATCTCCTTGCCGATGTACGGCTGCAGATCGCGGACGCGGCGCATCTCCACGAGCGATGCCGGGAGGAAGCCGCGCAGGCCGATGTCCAGGATCAGGCCGCCCTTGACGACCTCGATGACGGTGCCCTTGACGGCCTCGTCCTTCTCCTTGAGCTCCTCGATGGTGCCCCAAGCCCGCTCGTACTGCGCACGCTTCTTGGAGAGGATCAGACGGCCTTCTTTGTCCTCCTTGGTGAGGACCAGGGCTTCGACCTCGTCACCGACGTTGACGACCTCATTGGGGTCGACGTCGTGCTTGATCGACAGTTCGCGAGAAGGGATGACGCCTTCGGTCTTGTAACCGATGTCGAGCAGAACCTCGTCCCGATCGACCTTGACGATGGTGCCTTCCACGATGTCGCCATCGTTGAAGTACTTGATCGTGGAGTCGATGGCGGCGAGAAAGTCCTCGGCAGTGCCGATGTCATTGACGGCTACTTGCGGCGAGGTGATCGTGGGGGACGACATATGTTGAGTTGCTCCGGACAGGTGTGTAGTAGGTACGATTCTGCAAAGCTCTGTTGATCGACACCACCTGGACCGGCCTGTCACCGGTCAGGGCAGGTGCGAACCGCGCGTCATCGGGCACACGCGCGTGTAGAAGCCTACTCCAGCGGCATTGTGCTGGGCAAATGGCTCGTCGCACGAGGCCGCCAGGACGTGCGGCCCGGCGGAAAATGAGACGATCCCCACGTGGCGCACTCACTCGAACTCCTCCTCGACGACTCGTCCGACCAGCAGGTTCGGGCCGAATGGGACGCCCTCGCCGCAGCCGGACTCCCCCATCAGGGTCGCGTCGCGTCGCCGACGAATCGGCCACACGTGACGCTGGTGGCCGCGTCCCGGATCGACGGAAACGCCGATGCGGCACTGGCCGCGGTCGCCATGCGTCTGCCGGTGGGCATGCGGCTCGGCGCTCCGATCGTCTTCGGCGGCGGACGGCGATCCACGCTCGCGCGGCTCGTGGTGCCGTCGAACGAACTACTGTCGGTCCACGCCCAGGTCTCGCGGCTGTCCGCCGAGTTCGTCGACCCCGGACCGGCCGGGACGGCGACGGGTTCGACCGATGGTCACCGAATTCCGTTCGCGCACACCGTTCCCGGGCAGTGGACTCCGCACGTCACCCTCGCGCGGCGGATGGACGCCGAACAGCTCGTCCGCGCCTTCGACATCCTCGACATACGCGCCGAGATCGTCGGCGAGTTCACCGCACTGCGACGCTGGGACCCGGACGCGGGAACCGACGTCGTACTCGCGGGGCGCGCCTGCTGACGGACGCTGGCCCCCACGCCGGACCGTCGCGGACCGGGCCGCGTGATCAGGCGGGCCGTCCTCCTGAGCCGGGCTTGCCGGGCAATCCCGCGAGCAGGCGACGAATTCGGGAGTTGTGCCGGAACCGGGGACAGGAGCGCGCACCGCACAACGCGCAATCGGTGCCCGCCCGGTAGTGCTCATGAGCCGCTCGGTCGTGACCGCAACGGCAGATCTCGTCACCCACGGCGCACAGATTACCCAAGCGTGGCCCCCGACCATCGGTAACGACGGGACCCGTTCGCTACACCGGGTACTCGGCCACCCGGTCGACGAACATCTGGCCGCCGGGCACCGTCACGCCCCCGAAGTTGTCCACTTGCAGACAGAGATGCATCGAGCGGGGCGGGAAGCGCGAGACGTCGGTGCTCTGCGCCCACAGCACGCCGTCGAGGAACACCGCGATACGCCGGGGGGTCCATTCCACGGCCCAGGAGTGCCACTTCGTCGCGTCGACATCGACCCGGTGGTGCTCGATGTCGTCCTGGGCGCCGTAGTGCAGGTTGTATTCGACGGTCCGTCGGAGCGGGTCGATGATCTCCATGAAGTCGATCTCGCCGCCGACCGGCCAGTCGTTGGCGTCGGGCCAGAGCAGCGCCACGGCATGCCAGGTCGGCGCCGCCACGGTGGCGCGCGCGCAGATCTCCCAACGTCCGTACTTGCTGCCTCCGCCTTTCACGGCCATCCCGCCCGAACTGCCGTCCGCGCGGGCGGTGATGATCAGGTTCCCGTCCGACACGGACACCGCCTCGGGGGTCCGTCGCCCGTTGCCGTCGTGACCGGGGCCATCGTAGATCCACCAGTTGTCCAGCGACGCCGCGGTGTCGAAGTGATCGAGTCTGGACGGACTCCCCCACCCGCCGCGTTGGGCGGCGGTGGCCGTGCACCGCTCCGAGTCCGCGGACGACGATCCGACGCCGAGTTGGTGACCACCGATCAGCACGAGGGCCCCGACGATCGCGAGGGCGACCGCCGACCAGAGATATCGACGCGTCTTCCGACCGGCCCGGGCCGGCCCACGATGGCGGTTCATCGGCGACCGGCTGTCGCGTCGAGCCGACCCATGAGCGACCCGTACGCCTGCACCGAATGATCCCACGACGCGGGGTCGTCGAACGTCATGTCCTGCATCGACGCCACGGCGGCGAGAGCGTTCCGCAGAGCGTCGATGTCACCCGGCGGGAAGAACACGCAGCCGTCATAGCCGTGTGCGGCTTCGGTGAGTGACGGTATGTCGGTGACCGCCACCGGAAGACCGAGCGACATCCCGACGTGCAGCGGGCCGCTGGCCGACGAGCGCCGGTACGGCAGGACCAGGGCGTCGGCGCCGGCGAGCCAGCTCGCTGCCTCGGCGTCGGTCACATAGCGGTTGACGAAGGTGATCCGATCGGCGAGCGGACTCGTCCCGATGCGTTCGGCGGGCAACTCCCACCCTTCCCACGTCTCCCCGATCACGGTGAGCCAGTAGCGTTCCGGATTCTCCAGGGTCTCGAATGCGGAGATGAGGTCCTCGAGCCCCTTGTAGGGCCGGATGGTGCCGAAGTAGGTCAGATTGACGCAACCCGGCGGGGCCGTTCGCATCGGTCGCGGACTCGACGAATACTGCCGGAAAGGCCCGTGCCGGACGACCTCGACGGGTTTCGCTCCGATCGGGTAGGTGGTCGCCAACGGCACGAGATCTGCCTCGGAGTGGATGACGAAGCCGTCGACGACACGCAGCAGGAGCGCCATCATCGAGCGGGTGTACCGCCGCACCAGAGGTATCTTCACCTCTCCGGTGTCCTGGATCTCGTGCATCTCCAGGATGATTCGCGATCCGCGGCACCGTGCGACAACCGCGAGCAGCAGATAGCTGTGTGCGACGGCCCCCGTCCACCACTGGAAGGTGACGACCTGGGGGCGGCGGCGCCACAGCAACCACAGAGCGCGGAACATGGACGGGAACCAGAACCAGTCGACCCCGTCGTACACGGAACCGTCTCGGGGATAGTCCAGGTCGGCTATCGGCGCGCCGACCCGGTCCGCGCCCGGGTACATCCGGGTCGGCAACAGGCGTCGCATCAGGACGACCGAGGTGTCGTACCGCATGCCGAACGCCTCGCTGAGGGCGTGGGTGTAATGGCTGATGCCGCTCATGAAATGCGGCCCGGAGCCCACGACCATGACCCGATCGACACCGGTGACCGGGCCCGAAGGCGTAGACGCTTCCTGGATCACCATCGGGCGAGACTGCTGAACCATGTCACCACATCCTCTCCTTGCAGGCACGACGCATCCAGGTGCGGCCCCGTGCATTCGACGATCGAGATGTCCGCGACGGCACCGAACCGCCCCCGGAACGCGTCGGCGTTCGTCGAGGTCGGCACGAGGGTGTCACCGGGGCTCACATAGAAACGAAAGTTGTTGCCACGCAACGATTCCACCGGCAGTCGCATCGGATCGACCTCCGCCGGGTCGGGATTTGCCTCCGCGATGGCTGTGCGATAGTCGTCGGGGGCCTGTTCGAAACTCAGCGCCGGCCCGATCGCGGCCAACCCCCGGGGCTGTAGGTCCCGGTCCTCGGCCATCAGGTTCACCGCGGCGATCGCTCCCATCGATTCCGCGAGAAAGAAGATGTCGGACACCCGGTAGCGGTCGACCGCCCAGGCGGCCAGCTCGGCGTAATTCGCCTGAGATGCGGTGTTACCGAACGCATTGCCACCGGCGCGGCTGGCCACCACCGCATACCCCGCATCCGCGAGTTCGCGCACCAGGCCACGGTGCGGATCATCTTTGTCGAGGATCGCCTCGTCCTCGTCGAGACCGTGGAAATAGACGACGACGCCTCGCGTGGTCACGTCTGGATCGACGACGCTCAGGGTGGCCTCCCCGTCGACGACTGCCCTGGTGCGGGTCAGGTCGCCGTCGTCGACAGACGAGCACGCCGTCACCACGAGCATCATCGCCAGGAACACCCCGATCCCGATCCGGAGCCTCATCGCGCAGCCACGCGCTGATAGAGCGAACCGACCCGACCGGCACGCACCGGAGCGATGTACTCGCCGCACACCCGTTCTCGGCCGGACCGCGCGAGTCGCTGTCGGAGGACATCGTCCTCGGCGAGGCGGACGAGCGCCGCGGCGAGATCGTCGACGTCCCCGGGCCTCACGAGCAACCCGGTGTGTCCGTCCTCGATGAATTCCGCCGGCCCGCCCGACCGGCAGGCGACGACCGGTATCGCACACAATTGCGCCTCGAGCAGGATCATGCCGAACGGTTCCTCGAACGACGGACAGGCCAAGACGTCGACCGCACCCAGCACGCCGGCGATGTCCTCCGTGTGCGGAAGGAACCGGATCGCATCGCCGAGCAGCTCCCCGCCGAGCGCCGTCAGCTCTGCCAGATACCGTCCGTCGTCGGTGCCCGGCGACCCCACCACCGCCAGTTGCAGGGGACAGCCCTGTGACCGTGCACGCGACACGGCCCTCACCAGGATGTGCAACCCCTTCTCGGGGTCGACCCGGCCCACGGCGGCCACCACCCGATCATCCGGACGGGCCGCCAGAAGCCTGCGCCACCCGGGATCGGCCGCGGTGTCGTCGGTTCGGTTGTCGAATCGGCGGGCATCGACGCTCTGCGGAACCACCACGACCTTGGCTCGCGCCCACGTCGGCACCTGGTCGCGCGAGGCGGCGCTGATCGCGATGGTGGCACCGGACAGCCGGATCATCGCGCCCAACAGCTGTCTCGGGAGACCGGGAGCAACGATCTCGTGGAGCTCGAGGACCGGCCTGGTGCCGGTGAGAAGACCTGCGATCACGCAATCGAGATGTGTCATCAGGAGATTCGAGTGGAGCACGTCGGCGTCGGCGGCTCGGACGGTCTTCACGAGACGGCCGATGGCCTGCACCGTTCGCCACACGCTGACCGACAGGTGCCGCACACCGTGCCACTGCCGGCCGTCCCCGGACCGCAAGCCCTGACGGACCGGGACTTCCATCGCGTGGAACTCGAGACCTAGTTCGCGCCAGCGTTTCTCGAATGTCCCGCCCCCGGGGGCGGCCAACGTCATCCGTACCGCGGACCGGTCGAGGAACGACGAGATGTTGAGCAGGCTCTGTTCGGCACCGGTCACCTCGGGTGACGGGGAGACCGCCAGTACCTTGATCACCGCACCCTGCTCCCAGCGACCAACGACCCGAAGTCATGAGTCAGCGCGGCGAGTGCGGCGTCGACGCGTCTGGCGTCGACCACGTTGTCGTGGAACGACACCGACAACAGACTCGCCTCGCGGGTGTGCAATGCGACAACCGTCACCCCATGGGGGCCGTCGGGTTCGGAGCTGCTCGCGTACACCTGGCGGCCGTCGGGCTCGAACGGGATGTCGGTACGCATGCCCACGTCCGAGAACGAGACGACGGCGGGCGAGCCCAGGTCGACCGAATCGGCGATCGCAGCACGACGGCGGCGCCCGCCCGTGCGTGCCGAAGACAGGACCGCACCCGCCAGCGGGCGGCCAGTGCGCAACCCCGAGCGGATCTGTTGCGACACATCGGCGATCGAGGTCTCGTCGTCGATGCGGATCGGCAGCGAGCCGAGGAAGTTCCCGTTGATCCAGTCCCCGTCCAGATACGTTCGCAGATCGACGACCACGTTCGAGATCGGCGCGACGTCGACGCCGGCCGCCCGTAGTGCCCGGACCACTGCGAAGGCGACGACCGCGAAGTTGCTCACCTTGCCGACCGATGCTCGCGCCGCAGCGATCGCCTCGTCACGGACCGATCCGTCGATGTCGGTGTACAAGGTCTTGCGCGACGGGTGCCACGGCACCGTCGGACCAGGTGGCGGTGTCTCAGGTCGATCCGGCCGGTCGGCGAACGCGGCGCGAAGCCGTTTCGGGTCTCTACCGAAGGCCGCCCAGGCGGCAGCGAGGACCGGTGCCCGTCCCGACGGGTGCGAGGCGACCGGCTTGTAGTCGCCGGTGGCCGCGGCGGCGGCCACCGCCTCGATGAGGGCGCCGTTGCTCCGTCCGTCGCCGAGCGCATGCCAGACCACCATCCCGAGATGGCGTGGAAACACCACGAACTGAAGCGGCAGATGCGGATCGGCATTGTCGACCAGTGCGTCCACGGCCTCACCGAGGCCGGTGGACCCGGCCCACGGTTTCCCCTCGGTCACCATGTCGTCCGTGGGTTGACCCGGTGTCCATCGCAGGGCGTCGGTGTCGAGTCGCCATCCGATCCGGGCATGGGGGTTCTCGGCCGCCACCCGGGCCAGCGCGGCGCGCACCTCGTCCACCGAGGGCAGGTCGACCGGGCCGAGCAGCAGGCTCAGCACCGTGCCCGTCCATGGCCGGTCGCGCCGCTGCACGGCGAGGGGTTCGGTCGACCCGTTGCCGGCGGACCCGGGAATGCGTGTCACGATACTTTTCATCTCGGATTCTCCTGATACAGGTAGACCCACACGCCGGGCCGCTCGTCGACGACCTCCCAGCGCGGGTCGGTGGACACATGGGAGCGCAGGTTCGTCACCGCTTCGGCGGGGAACAGACCGAAGTAGGCGCCGTAGGCCCGCATCGGTTCGGACAGGACGAGATAGGTGGGTCGGTCCCGGCCGGTCACGACCGACATGAACTGCTGGTAGTCGCTCTCGGACGCGAAACTCCTACCGCGCATCCCGGGTAGGAACATCATCGAATGGTCGTAGGTGTCGGTGTACTCCGCGAAGCGCACGTAGTCCCCGGTGCTGCGCTCCGGCCACACCGGCAGGAGAGGAGTGACGTAAGCGGGAAAGACGTTCCCGTTCAACACCTCTTCGCTCGCCGCTACCTGCGGGTCGCCGATCAGATTCGTGTACCAGTTCGCCGCGGAGGCGTGTGCGGCCATCGCGGTGACGAGCAGAAGCACCGCGAGCGTCGGACCGAGGATCATCCTCCGTGCACGTAATCCGCTCACCAGGACCGGCGACAGTACGAACGCGCAACCGATCAGTGAGTAGAGGAACACTCGGAAGACCGCTTCGCCCCCGTAGTTCTGGCCGCCGAGGATGAGAATCGGACTGAGCGCAAGGACGCCCAGCGCCCACACCGGTTGCCGCCGTCGCCATCTGACCAGCAGGACGATCGCCGTGGCGCCCCACAGACCGACCGTGAGCAGTCGCATCACCCAGCTGGCGACGACCTGCCCGGTCATGCCGGTCTGTCCGGCCCCGTTCGTCCTTGCGTTGCCGGTGACATCTCCGGAGAACAGTGTGTACTGCGAGACGACATCGAAGTTGTACAGCAGGACGGCCGCGAGCGCCGCACCCATCAGCAGGACGATCCACCAGGGCTTGAGTTGTCGACCCAGGACGAGCAGGCAGGCTGCGCCCAGAACCCAGTAGGGGGTCAGCTGGTGGGAGATGGCCACAGCGGCGAAGAGGATCACGAGGGCGACGGTCCCGGCGGGTCGGTTCCGAGAGAGCCCGATGAGAACGATGATCCCGGCCGTCAACAGGATGGCGAAGGCCTGCGGGGCGAAATAGTCCTGCTCCACCCAATTGAGCGTCACCACGAGAAAGCTCGCCATCAAGCTCTGGTCCCGGGTCAGTTGCCAGGCGCGCGCCGCTGCGTAGACCACACCTGCGAGCGCGAGACAGAACACCGGGGTGAACCCGTGCGCGATGTCGATCGGCTCGACGCCGGTGAGATCGCTCAGCCAGGCGGTGACCGCGAAGAGCCCGGGCCAACCGTTGTAGACGTCGACACCGTGCGCGAGCGAATGACTCTGCTGGACATGGTCGACGACGCCCAGATGCTTGTAGGTCCACGCATACATCGGCGCCTCGGTGGAGATCGCACGCGGGAGCCGCTGACAGATGACCATCGCGACGATCGCGGCCACCGCCGCGGGCGCATTGCGCCGGCGAATCGCGATCCCGAATCCCAGCGCAGCAAGCACGATCGACATCGCATACGTCGGCGACGCCCCGGCCAGGAGTCCGAACTGACTGAACGCCGACGTCGGGATCGTCTGCACGCCATGAACGAAACACCCCGCACACAGGACGAGCACCACCCATGGTGCGGCCGCCATCCCCGCCGGGCGGACCGGAGCGGCCGGTGTAGCGTCGGCCGGCTCGACTGCGGCAACGGGGTTGCGCGCCACCGTCGTCGCCGTCATCGCCGGATCACCCGCGATGCGAGATACCTACCGCGTGCCAGCCCTCCGGCTGCGGTGAGCAGCCCGAGACCCGCCAGCACGGCCGACGGGTTCCAGAGACCTGCCATCAACAGAGCGGTCACGCTGAGCGTGCAGACAGCCGCGCCGACTGTCGGGACCAGCGCCCATCGCGCCGAGCCCGGCAGGTCCGGGGAGAACGAGACGACGACGGAACCAGGACCCGCCAGCACGAACACCACCACCGCCAGCGCCTGCAGTGCTCCCGGCAACACGCCGGTTGCCGCCAGCGCCCCGATGGTTCCGCACCAGACGGCGACGCGCGCCAGCCGCCCGGCCAGGATGGAATTGCCTGCGTCACCCCACATCTGCTCGCGACGGAAGTCCAGGAACCCGGTGACCCGTCGCCTGCGGGTCCGCAACGGTGCTCCGCTCCGACCGGCGATCCGACCTCGCACCAACCGCCACGGACCCCGCGCGATTCCCGCCAGTTCGCGGCGGCGCAACGTCGCCAGACCCGGCTCGGCCGAGAGCGCTGCGTCGTGCTCGACCTCGGTGACCGCGCCGAGGTGCCGGACACCGACCACGAGCCGCTTGACGACCATCAGCGAGGTACGGGGGTTCACCAGCATCTTGACGAGCAGAGCGCTCAACCCGACGCCGTAGTCATGCATCTGCTTGTCGAGTTCGGCAACGGTCTCTCGGTGGCTGTGCCAGACGATGGCAGCGGGCTCTCTCGCGAGTAGACTGCCCGTCAACAGAATTCGCACGAAGATGTCCATGTCCTCACCGCTGCCGGCCGGCGCCCCCGCGCCGAGGGCCTCGTCGAATCCGCCGAGCGCGGTGACCGCGGACCGGCGGACCGCGAAGTTGGCGCCGGTGCCGAACTCCGACACCCGCAGCGGGAACAGGGCGTCGTCGGCCGCGTGGTCGTCGAGTCCGTAGAGCGCCGGCTCCCACCGCCGCGCCCAGCCCACCCGGTGGTCGAACCAGGCCTGCGACGGCGTGAGGACCTCCACCGACGGGACCATCCCGCACACGCAGGCCACCCGGTCGTCGCGTTCGAAGCCGACCACGAGACGATCCAGCCACCGCGCGTCGATCACCACGTCGTCGTCGGTGAAGGCGATGATGTCGTGGATGGCATGCCGGACGCCGACATTGCGGGCGATCGACAACCCCTGCCCGACCGCGTCGACGACCCGCACCGACACGCCGGAGGCCGCTTCGACGACCGGGCGCGTCAGACCGCTCGCCGGGTTGTTGTCCACCACCACGATCTCGAACTCCGGGTAGTCGAGGGCGACGAGGCTCGACAACAGGCGCGCCAGGTGGTTCGGCCGGTCACGGGTGCAGATCACCACCGACACCCCGGGCGAGGTCTGCCGGAGCGCAGGCGGCGAGGGCCGGGGCAGGTCGGCGACGCGTGCACGCAGGATCGAGCCGTCGACGGCGCCGTCGGTGAGCGGGACCTGGACGAAGCCGAGTGGCTGCCCGCCCCGCCAGACGAGGAATCGCGCCTCCGCGAAACCCGTACCGTCGATCACGGGTATCCGTGCGGATGGGATGGACCCGTGTTCGACCTGGCCCACCCAGATGGCGCCCGGCCACACCGGGTCCTCTCCGTCGGTTCGTCTCACCGGTGCGAGCATCGTCGGCGCGGTGGCCGTCGTGATGTCTCCCATCACATCCCCTCCTTCTGCGACCGGAAGCGCGACAGCACTCCCCGACCGTGCGCATCCTCACCGAGATGTCTGCGCGCGAACACGATTGCGGCTCCGGCGGTGAGCACCGCCTGATGCACGAGAATGACCAGCGCAGCGCCCACCGCTCCCATCGCCGCGCAGAACACGGGCATCAGCGCGAACAACAGAATCGCGGTGGCGCCGCTGAGTACCAGCGGGGCCCGGAGTCGACGTTGCGACTGCCGCAGTGCCGCCCACACCAGGTAGGGCAAACGGATGATCGAACCCGCACACAACACCACGACGACCGCGAGGGTCGAGGCCATGTCGTACGCCGGGTTCAGCACGTGCAGCGCGACGGGCACGACCGCCGCGGCACCTATCGATCCCAGCACGGTCACCACACCCGCTCGGGACAGGAGTTTCGTGGCCATCGCTCGGGCCGATCCGGGTGCTCCGGATGCGTGGACCGCGAGTGAGACCGCCATCGAGGCCCCGATGAAATCGAGTGTGGACACGATCGAGAAGACGAGCGCGAACCGCGCCCCCTCGTCGGGGCCTGCGAAAAGCGTGACGAGGAACGGCGTCAGAGCGAGAACGCCCAGGTTCAGTCCGGACAACGCGGTGGTACGGGTGACGACGCGATGGAACTCGACGACCGCCCGGCCTTCTTCGATCGTTCCGCTCGTCGGCAGGCCGTCACCGGTGTCGACGATCCGCCTGATCGCCGGACGCAACACCACCACCATGCACAGCGAGGCGATGACCACCGCCAGAGGCACGCTCTGCCATGCAATGGTCGCGACGAGCGCCGGCAGGAGCACGATCTTGGCGACACCGTGCGCGATGTTCGACGGCGGCACCCAGTTCGCCCGCCCGATGGCGATCAACGTGGCGCCTTGGAGGCCGTATGCCGACCAGGCGAGGATGCCGACCACGATCAGAGCAGCGACAGCGTAGTCGGCGCGCACCTCCGACAACGTGGCGACGACGAGCACCGCGCTGACGACGCCGGCCACGACCGACAGGAGAGACGCCAGCCGCAGACCGCGCCTGAACACCGTCGGACGGTCACGTCCGACCGCCGGCAGGACCGCCGAGTAGGCGTCGCCGACGCCCGCCGCGATGACCGAGCCGACGGCCGTGATGACCGACAGGATCGCGGTCATCACACCCAACTCGTCCGGCGTCACGAAACGTGCCGCGTAAGCCCAGAAAGCCACCCCGAGAACAGCATTGATCGCCGATCCGACAGCGACGGCAAATGCGTCGCGATGCACCCGGCGGGCGCCGTACCGTGAGGTCGATGGGTCTCGGGCGTCGAGGTCAGCTGACATGGCGGGATCGCGCCCAGCCGGAGTCGCCACTCTGTACCGGTTCGGCGGGCGCCGCGGGCACGTCGATACGGATCGGGGTCACCGATCGGCCCGACCTCCGCTGATGAGCGAATTCCTGGCGGATCGTCCGCAGCACGCGCAGCCCGTCGCGGACCGCGTTGAGGTTGCTCTCGCCGTGGATCCGGTTCGCCTCGAAGCTGTGCACCTCGGTGATCCGTTGACCGCTCACCGCGATGCGGACGTTGATGAGGGTCTCGATCTCGAAACCGTCGCCCCATTGTGGGTCGGTCTCTGCCGTGGACGGCAGCTGCATGACGCCGAGACACCGCCGCCAGAAGGCGTTGTAGCCGTAGCACAGATCGGTGAACCGACACGAGAAGAGGGTGTTCACAACCAGGTTGAGGCCCCAGTTGCCGGCTCGGCGAACCCTGGTGATGTCCGCGCTGCCGCCGCCGGCCACGAAGCGCGACCCCTTCGCATAGTCCGCACCGTTCACCAGCGCTGCGACGTACCGCGAGATCTCCTGCGGGTCAGTGCTTCCGTCCGCGTCGATCATCACGATGATCTCACCGGACGAAGCGGCGAAACCGCACGCCAGCGCGTTGCCCTTGCCTTTGCGGGTCTGGGTGACGTGGACGGCGTCCGGCCACAGGGCACGACCCACCGCCACCGTGTCGTCGACCGAATGCCCGTCGACGACGACGATCTCGTCGACATCCGGCGGCATCCGCGCCGCGACATGCGGCAAGTTCTTCGCCTCGTTCATCGCAGGCACTATCACCGAGACCGTCGGGCGTGGCGTTCCCGGCGCCAGATGGTCCCAGATCCCGGGAACAGCAGAGCTCCCCCCGGGAGTGAATTGATTCTCCCCCATAACAATCCCTTTTCAGGTCGGCCAGGAATGAAAGCGCTCATCACATGGCCGGACCGACATGCCCGCAACAGCGGCCTGTCGGACCGATGAGTTGCGCATGAAGCCCTCGAAAATCGGGGCCGATGCGACGCCGGAACCCATCCCCCCGGAAAGGTTTCCCCCCGGGCATCGCTGAATACAGCTTGGCACAGATTTGATGGGGTCGCAATCGCGACAGTATGAACAGTGCATTTTGCCCCCGTGAGTTAGATCACTGAGATGTCTAGCGTTGCGTACCAATCCGTTTCGGGTCGCGGTCCGAAAAAGTCGATGAGCGTCGAACGCGAATCGGGTGCATCCGGCCCAGTGAGGACGTCGGCCGGTGAACCATTTTTTCCATACCTTCTGGAATGTTTCCCGGGAAGACGTCCGTACCCAGAGGACTGGTAGTCAACTGTTGTGACCGACGTGAGAGTGACGTGAGAGGCACCGTTGCCATGATCAGTCCATGACCGAGACAATGAACCCCACCGACCGACCCGCACCGAGCGCCGACGAGTTCGCCGAACGACTGTTCGGTTCGACACTTGCCACCGCCGAGACATTGAGCGTGTACCTGGGCGAGCGCCTCGGGTGGTACCGATGCCTGGCCGAATCGGGACCGCTCACCGCCGACGGACTGGCCGAGCGAACCGGCACCAACGCGCGCTATGCCCGCGAATGGCTGGAGATGCAGAGCGCTTTCGGCATTCTCGACGCCGACCTGACCACCCAGCCGCACACCTTCGCCATCTCACCGGGCGTCGCCGAGGTACTCACCGACACCACGAGCCTGTCGTATCTCGGCGCCCTCCCGCGTATGTTCGCGGCGTCGGCACGCCATCTGCCGGAGTTGCTCGATGCCTACCGGAACGGTGGGGGCGTGAGCTGGGAGACCCTCGGCGCCGACGCGCGGGAGTGCCAGGCAGATCTCAATCGGCCCTGGTTCGACGCGCGCCTCGCGCCGGCGCTGGCCGGCGTCGAAGCCCTGCACGAGCGGTTGTCGCGGCCCGGGGCGCGGATCGCCGACGTCGGGTTCGGAGCGGGCCACTCGACCATCGCACTCGCGCGGGCCTACCCGGAGGCCACCTTCATCGGGTTCGACGTCGACGAGGCGTCGGTACGGATGGCCCGCGCGCATGCCGAGGCGGCGGGTGTCACCGACCGCGTGACATTCCGCGTCGCCGACGGCGACGAGGCCGCGGCGCACGGCCCGTTCGACGCCGCCTTCGCGTTCGAGTGCCTACACGACATGCCGCGGCCGGTCGAGGTCCTCGCCGCGGTCCGGCGTGCACTGGCGCCCGGAGCTTCCCTGATCGTCATGGATGAAGCCGTATCCGACGAGTTCGACGGTCCCGCAGACGATCTCGACAAGATCATGTACGGGTTCTCGTTGCTGGTGTGTCTGCCGGACTCGATGAGTTCACCACCGTCCGCGGCCACCGGCACGGTGTTCCGACCGTCGACGCTGCGTCGGTACGCGCACGACGCGGGTTACGCCGACGTGACGGTCCTACCCATCGAGGATTTCAGCTTCTTCCGCTTCTACGAGCTGACGACCTGACCCCGTCGGTGCGCGCCCGGCGCGCAACGAGGTGACGGCGACGTCGACGACATCGGACGCAGCCATGGCGGCACCGGTCGCGACGAGATCGTCCGTCACCGCCTCGCCCAGCGCGGCTTGGATTCGATTCTCGACGGAACCGAGTCGCTCGACGTCGTTCCCGAACGGATCGGACCCGGCCGCCTCGTGTGCTCGCCGGATGGCACCGAGGATCAGAGCCGCCTGTTCGCACCGCCCGAGATCGACCAGGACGTCGATCACCGAGCGCAGGGTCACCCACTGATTCGTCCAGTTTCCCGCTTGCCGAAAATGCTCGAGCACCTCCACGTACGACCGGGCGGCGGCGTCGGTTGCGCCGGAACGGGCCTCGATCGACGCCCGCGACGCCATCGCCACCCCCAGTAGGTACCGGTCACCGTGTCGGCGCGCGGACTCGATGGCACCCTCGAGGAGTTGCCGCGCCCGCCCGGGATCGGCGTCGAGCAGACACTCGCCGGACACATAGCGACACCAGGCCGCGACAACGTCTTCACCTGATGTGGCACAGGCGATCTCGAGGGACCGCGCGGCCGGGTACGCGTCCTCGCCGCGGTAGGCACGGATGAGCAGTGCACTGATGTCGGCCATGTGCGCCGCCCCCGGCATGCCGGCCGCCAGTGCGAGTTCGCGGAACGTCCGCGCGTCGTCGAGCGCAGCGTCGAGATCCCCCTGGAACAGCCCGATGTCCACGAGCATCATGTGGAGGTAGACGCGGACCGACGGGTCGGGGCCGGCGTCGAGGCCCCGGCGCGTGCACCGCCGCGCGGTCGGCAGGTCGCCGTCGAAGCGGGCGCCGCCGGCCGACACCGCCCACACCGCGGACCCGAGCGACGAGTCGTCGTGACGGTCGATGAGCATCCGCGCCCATGCGGTGACCTCCGGACTCATGGTCAGTTCGAGGAAAGGAATCGACCCCTGCAGGATCGTGTCGGCGAGAGCGGGGTCGTGAGCACTCGCATGATCGATCGCCTGCCGCACATCGTCGAGCCGTGCATCGACCAGGCGCGCGGCGTCGAGGTGTCCGCGACCGTAGACCTCGCACCCCAACGGACCCAGCCAGTCCGCGACCCACGCAGTGTGCGCGCACCGCGCACCGTCGAGGGCGTCCCGACTTGCCAGTGCATCAATACCGAAGGCACGCAACGTCTCCAAGAGGAGGTAACCCCCCGGATCGACCGACACCATGCACGCGTCGACCAGTTCGGCCATCGCATCGGCCACGTCTTCGCGGTCCAGCACTCCCGTCGCCGCGGCCAGGAACTCCGCATCGTCGAGGCCGAACCGGGAGGGGAAGATGCTGAGGACGTCGAACAGACCACGCGCCGGGTCGCTCAGCAGTCCATAGGACCAGTCGACGAGAGCGTGCAGGCTCCGGTGCCGGGGCGCGATCCCGCGCGGACCGCGCAGGACCCGGAAACGCCAGTGCAGTCGGTCGACGAGCACTGCCGGGGGTATCGCCCGCGCCTTCGTCGCCGCGAGCTCGACACCGAGCGGCAGGCCGTCGAGCCGTCGGCAGATCTCCGCGATCGCCGGCGCAGTTGCTTCGTTCAGCTCGAAGCGCGGATCGCGTGCCCGGGCACGGACACAGAACAGCCGGACGGCATCCGACGACTCGATGGCGGCGGGCGCCGCGTCCACGTCCGGCACCGGAAGTGGATCGAGGGAGAAGATCTGTTCGGCGGCAATTCCCAGCGGCACCCGTGAGGTCGCGAGCACCGTGATATCGGGGCACCGATCCTGCAGCGCGACAACGAGTTCGACCGCTGCCTCGAGGACGTGCTCACAATTGTCGAGCACGAGCAGTCCGCGTCGACCGGTCAGCGCGCCGGTGAGTGCGTCCAGGGCCGCGACATCGCGACGCATCGACAGGCCCGTCGCCGAAGCCACCAGGTGCACCACCGCGTCGCGGCTCGCGACCGCTGCCAGTTCGGCGAACCAGACGGGACGGTCACTCGCCGACCGGACATGGTGCCGGACAAGCGCCGTCTTGCCGACACCACCGGGGCCGAGGACCGTGACGACCCCGCGTCCCCGCACGGTTGCCGTCAGGCCCGTCAGGTCGGCATCCCGGCCTATCAGCTGGCCCGAATCATGGTTCGCCGCGCCGATTTCGGTATGTGGTACCGCGACTGTTCCGGCCGGCCGCCGATCCCCGCGGACGCGGCGCGGCGGCGGGTCCCCGTCGAGGATGCGGGCATGCAGCTCGCGGACCGACGGGGCCGGGTCCGTGCCGAGATCCTCCGCGAGGCGTCGACGCAACCGTTGGTAGGCATCGAGCGCCTCGGCCGCACGATCCGTCCGCCACAGCGCCGCCATGACCCGGAGGTGGAGCCCCTCGCGATAGGGATGATCATCGACGAAGGGCAGCAACCGGACATAGGCGTCTTCCGGACGGCCGAGGGTGACCAGGGCATCGGCAGCTGTCTCCGCGGCCAGGACACGCCGTTCGAGGAGCGCCCCGACCTCCGGCTGCGCCCAGGCACAGTCGGCGAACTCGCCGTATGGCGTTCCATGCCACAGACTCTCGGCCTGGTCGAGCAGATCGACAGCCAGCTGGGGCTCGGCATCGACGACGGCGACGGCCCGTGCCACGGTGTCGTCGAAGAGCAGTGCGTCGACATCGGTCCGATCGACGATGAGCGTGTACCCGGGCGCGGTCGTGACGACTCGCAGACGGCCGTCGACCTGACGTCGCCGCAAGGTGGTTCGTAGTCGGAAGACGAGGTTGTGCAGGGCCGACTCCGGGGTGGCCGGCGGCGCGTCGGGCCACAGGATGTCGGTCAGCCAGTCCACATCGGCAACCGCATTCGCGCGCGATGCCAGGGCGGCGAGCAGACAGCGGAGGCGAGGCGTGCCGAACTGCGGTCGGGACACACCCGCGTCATCCGGTGTGTCCACCGGACCCAGCAGAGTGAGACAGACCATGGCCTTATCATCGCAGGATGTCCCCCAACCAGGCGGAATCCGAACAAACGACATCGAACGGCCCGGGGTCGAGCCGTCCCCCGAGGATCCTCGGCGACGTGGACTCCGCGACCAGCGACCGTGCCAGCCGGTGGTGGTGGGATCACGACGCGGAGAACTATCACGTCGAGCACGGCGACTTTCTCGGTGCCCATGCCGCAGGCGGGGATTTCGTATGGTGTCCGGAGGGTTTACGCGAGGCCGATGTCGGGCTCCTGGGGGACATCGAGGACCAGGACATCCTCGAAATCGGCTGCGGTTCGGCGCCCTGTGCCCGGTGGCTGGCCGCGCACGGCGCGCGCGCAGTCGGCGTCGACCTGTCGCGGCGGATGCTGGGCATCGGACTCGACGCGATGGCGGCGGAAGGCGTGCGGGTCCCGCTCGTCCAGGCGACCGCCGAGACCCTGCCCTTCGCGTCCGCGTCGTTCGACGCCGCGTGTTCGGCCTTCGGCGCGGTACCGTTCGTCGCCGACTCGGCCGGCGTGATGAGCGAGGTCGCACGGGTCCTGAAACCCGGTGGGCGTTGGGTTTTCGCCGTCAATCACCCGATGCGCTGGATGTTCCTCGACGATCCCGGGCCGGAGGGCCTGACCGTACGGATCCCCTATTTCAACCGCACGCCGTACACCGAGACCGATGCCGACGGAACGTTGACCTACGTCGAGCACCACCGCACCATCGGTGACCGTGTTCGCGAACTCCGGGCCGCCGGGTTCGTTCTCGACGACATCATCGAACCCGAGTGGCCGGACGGTTTCGACCGCACCTGGGGGCAATGGAGCCCGTTGCGCGGCAGCTACTTCCCGGGAACAGCCATCTTCTGCAGCCACAAGCCCGACTAGCGGCGCTCACAGCAGCTTCGACAAGAACTCCCGGGTGCGCTGTTCTCTCGGATCGGCGAGGACCTGACGAGGGTTCCCCTTCTCCACGACGACGCCGCCGTCCATGAACACGAGCTGGTCGGCGACCTCCCGGGCAAACCCCATCTCGTGCGTGACGACCAGCATGGTCATGCCCGACGCAGCCAGCTCACGCATCACCTTCAGGACATCACCGACGAGTTCGGGGTCGAGCGCCGAGGTGGGTTCGTCGAACAACATGAGTTTGGGGTCCATCGCGAGCGCACGCGCGATGGCGACACGCTGCTGCTGGCCACCCGACAGCTGGGCCGGATAGGCGTCGGCCCGGTCGGACAGGCCGACCCGGTCCAGCAGGTAGCGGGCTTTGTCGACCGCCTCCGAACGCGACTGACGCTTCACCTGCATCGGCGCCTCGATCACGTTCTCGAGGGCCGTGCGATGCGGGAACAGATTGAAATGCTGGAACACCATGCCGATGTCGCGTCGCTGGGTCGCCGCGTCCTTGGCACTCATCTCGTGGAGCTTGCCGTTGCGTTCCCGGTAGCCGATCAGATCACCGTCGACGTAGAGCCGGCCGGCGTTGACGACTTCGAGGTGGTTCACACAGCGGAGAAACGTGGACTTCCCCGATCCCGACGGACCGATGAGACACAGCACCTCGCCGCGCGCCACCTCCAGCGAGATCCCCTTGAGGACCTGGACCGAACCGAAGCTCTTGCAGACCCGGTCGGCCACCACCATCGGCGGCGGCGATCCGCCGGCGGCCGGTGCGGCCGTGTCTTCTGCGGGACTCATGCCTTCTCTCCCCCTGCCGGCCCGGCGGCGCCGCCGGGCGCCGTGGCCGCGCCGTCGGCCATCGTCTTGAGTTGCCGCGCCGTGAGCTGCCGGGTCGCGCCCTTCGCGTAGTAGCGCTCCACGTAGTACTGGCCCACCATCAGGACACTGGTGATGACGAGGTACCACGTGGACGCGACGAGAAGCAGCGGGATCGGCTCGAAGATCACGCCCGAGATGTCCCGCTGACGTCCGTAGAGGTCGAGGGTGAGCGGCACCGCCGCCACCAGGCTCGTGGTCTTGAGCATGCTGATCAGCTCGTTGCCGGTGGGCGGGATGATCACCCGCATGGCCTGGGGCAGCACCGTTCGTCGCATGGTCTGCGCCCACGACATACCCAGTGCCACCGACGCCTCGGTCTGCCCCTCACCGACCGAGGACACACCCGCGCGGACGATCTCGGCCATGTACGCGGCCTCGTTCAGGCCGAGTCCGATGACCGCGAAGAGGAACGCGGCGTTGAGCGTCTGGATGTCGAGCGACACGAACTGGTGCACGAACGGTATGCCGAGGTCGATCTGCTTGTAGATCGCCGGGAACAGGCCCCAGAAGACCAGCTGCACATACACGGGGGTGCCGCGGAAGATCCACAGATACACCCACGATGTGCCGCGCAACACCGGGTTCGGGCTCAACCGCATGATCGCGAGGACGACGCCGAGCACGATGGCGATGGCCATCGACAGCAGGGTCAAAGCGAGGGTGTAACCGACCCCCGACAGGATGCGCGAGTCGAAGAGATAGTTGCCGTACGTGCCCCAGCTGTAGGCCTCGTTGGTGGCGGCACCGTAGATGAACAGTGCGCCCAACACGACGATGATCACCGCCGCGACCCACTGTCCGGGACGACGGAGCGGAACCGCCTGGATCGGTTCGGGTTCGCCCGGCGGGGAGGCGGCGGTGCTGTGCGGTGACGTCATGTCAGCTCACCGCGCCGTTGATGACGGAGACATCGATCATGCCCTCCTCGAGGCCCCAGTTGGCCGCGATCTCTTCGTACTGTCCGTTGTCCATCAGGTACTGCACGGCCCGCTGCAGTGCGGGCGCGAGCGGTGAGCCCTTCCGCACCGGCCACCCGTACGGCGCGGAGTCGAAGACCCCGCCGGCGGGCTTCAGACGATCGTCGGTGCGTTTGATCGCATAGGCCGTGACCGGCGAGTCGGCCGACATCGCGTCCACCCGACCCAGGATCAGTGCGTTGACGGCCTCGTCCTGGCTGTCGAACCGGACCTTGTCGATCGCCGGTTTCCCCGCAGCGACACACGCCGCGCTCTTGGCGGGAACCTCGTCGGTGTCCTCGTAGGTGGTGGTCTGCACCGCGACCCGGAGCCCGCAGGCGTTGTCGGGGTCGATCTCGTCGTCGTTGTCGCTCGCCTGCGCCCACTGCACGCCCGCGCTGTAGTAGGTCACGAAGTCGACCTGCTTCTCGCGCTCGAGGGTGTCGGTGAACGAGGACATCCCCAGCTGGTAGGTCCCGGCCTGCACCGAGGGGATGATGGTGTCGAACTGGGACTCCTTGTAATCAGGAACGAGTCCGAGCACCTTGCCGACGGCGTTCATCAGGTCGACGTCGTAGCCGATGATCCTTCCCGATGCGTCCTTGAACTCATTCGGCTGGTACGGGATGTTGACCCCGACGATCAGGCGTCCAGTGCGCGCGATCTCCGGTGGGACCAGCGCGGCGATCTCCGGCACCGTCGCGACGTCGACGTCGATCGGCACGACCTGACCGGCGCGCTCCCGCGCCTCGTTGTCCACGCATCCGGTCACGACGACGAGGACGGCGAGCAGGACGCCGAGCCAACGAGCCACCCGCGTCACACCACTACCCTTCGTCCGGCCGATCGCACCAACTCACTGTAGTTCGCCCGCCGCGCCCCGGCTCGCCACCCACCGTTCACGCGTGTGCGCGCCTGTTTCCGCTCCCTCAATCCGAGAGTCCCGCAAACCATTGCTCCCAAAACGAAAGAACAACAAACCGCTGGTCTATGTTGTGCAAGCGAATGCCCCCCTCTGCTCCCTGAGGTGCGAGGAGCGCAAGCGACGAGCCACGAAGGGTTGGCGACGCATCTCACCAAGACCCTTCGTGACGGCCTCCGCAAGCTCCGGCCCCCTCAGGGAGCAGTAATCGGACCCGCTCCGAGCACAACGAATTTTTTCGTAGTCCGCTCGCAGAGCTCACCCCTCGACGATCCGCCGGACCACCGCGTCCGCGAACTCGGCGGTGGTCACCTCGCCCCCCAGGTCGCGGGTCGCGGTGTGCGCGAGCGTCTCGGCAACCGCCGAGTCGATCCGGGCACCGGCCGCGACGAGGGCCGCGTCGTCGGTCATCTGCCCGTACCTCTGAAAACCCATTGCCACAGAGGCGATCATCGCGACCGGGTTCGCGATGCCGCGCCCGGCGATGTCGGGTGCGGCACCGTGCGACGCCTGCGCCATCACGCGGGACTCCGAGCTGTTGACCGAACCGGCGATGCCCAGCGAACCGGCGAGCTCGCCGGCGAGGTCGGACAGCACGTCGCCGAAGAGGTTCTCGGTGACGAGGACGTCGAAGTCCGCGGGACGCCGAACCAGCAGGGCCGCCATGGCATCGACGTGTTGCTCGGACACCTCGATCTCGGGGAACCCGGCGGCGATGTCGCGGCATGCATCCCGGAACAGGCCGGTGGTCATGCGCAGGACGTTCGCCTTGTGCACGATGGTCAACCGCGGCTGCCGGTCGGAACCCGCACGCTCGATCGCGGCGGCGCATGCGACTCGCGCGATTCGCTCCGACGCCGCGCGTGTGACGAGCCCGACCGCCAGTGCCACGTCGGGTGTCGGCATGAATTCGCCGCTGCCGACCGCCATGTTGCGATCGGCGTAGAAGCCCTCGGAATTCTCCCGCACGACCAGGACGTCCATGTCCGGCCGGAGCGCCGGAACACCCGGAAATGCCCGGGCGGGACGGAGATTGGCGAACAGGTCGTACCGGGTTCGCAGGACCGCTCCCGGCGTGCGGTCCCCATGACCCGGCGGGTACGCCGCCGAGTCGTGGGGGCCGACGATCCAGAAGCCGAGCTCGTCGAGGGCCGTCAGCGTCTCCGCCGGCACCGGATCGCCGTGCGAGGTGATCGCAGACAGCCCGAAAGGTAAGTGCTGCCAACTGATCTCGATCGATTCCGCACGAGCGGCAGCCTCGGCGATCGTCACCGCCGCCGGCACGATCTCGGGTCCGATCCCGTCCCCGACGAGGACTCCGAACTCTCTGTCCCGGTCACCCATCAGTGAGCTGCGTCGTCCCAGGAGCGTCCGAACCCGACCGACACCTCCAGCGGGACGGACAAGGTGATGGCATTGCCCATCTCCTCCCGGACAACGGCTTCGACGGCCTCCCGCTCACCCGAGGCGACCTCGATCACGAGTTCGTCGTGGACCTGGAGAAGTGTTCGCGACGTGAGCCCTTCAGCTGCGAGGCGCTTGTGGACGTTGATCATCGCGACCTTGATGATGTCGGCGGCGGTGCCCTGGATGGGAGCGTTGAGCGCCATCCGTTCGGCGGACTGCCGGCGCTGCCAGTTGTCGCTGTTCAGATCGGGCAGATACCGCCGGCGACCGAACAGTGTTGCGGTGTACTCGTTTCGGCGGGCCTCGGCGACCACGTCGTGCAGATAATCGCGCACCCCGCCGAACCGCGCGAAGTACGCCTCCATCTGCTCCTTGGCCTCGTCGCGGCTGATCTTGAGCTGGGCGGCGAGCCCGAATGCGCTGAGCCCGTACGCGAGTCCGTACGACATGGCCTTCACCCGGTGACGCATCTCGGTGGTGACCTCGTCGATCGGCACCCCGAAGGCCCGTGACCCGACGAAGTTGTGGAGGTCTTCCCCGGTGTTGAAGGCCTCGATGAGGCCGGCGTCCTCCGACAGGTGTGCCATGATCCGCATCTCGATCTGGCTGTAGTCGGCGGTCATGAGGCAGTCGTAGGGCACACCGGTCGCGGTGTCGGCGCCGACGATGAAGCCCCGCCTGATCTCGCGGCCCGCCTCGGTACGCACCGGGATGTTCTGCAGATTCGGTTCGGTGGACGAGAGGCGTCCCGTCGCGGCGATCGTCTGATTGAACGTCGTGTGAATACGTCCGTCGTCCGCGACCGACTTCAGCAGCCCGTCGACAGTGACCTTCAGCCGCGTCGCGTCGCGGTGCTCGAGGAGGTGTGCGAGAAAGGGATGCTCGGTCTTCTCGTACAACGACTGCAACGCGTCGGCGTCGGTGGTGTAGCCGGTCTTGGTCTTCTTCGTCTTCGGCATGTCCAGCTTGTCGAAGAGAATGGTCTGCAACTGCTTCGGCGAACCGAGGTTGATCTGTTCTCCGATGACCTCGTAGGCCGCCTCGGCCGCGGCGCGGATCCGGTCGGCGAACATCCGCTCGAGGGCACCGAAATGGTCGACGTCGACGGCGATGCCCGCGGCCTCGGCATCGGCGAGCACGAACGACAGCGGCAGTTCCATCTCGGTGAGCAGCGGTTTGGAGTCGATCCGGTCCAGTTCCGTGTCGAGCGTGTCGGCGAGTTCCTGGACCGCCCGCGCCTCGAGCATGTGCTGTTCGGCCACCCGCCCGTCCGAATCGTCGTCGAGCAACGACATCTGGCCGTCGCCCGGGCCGCCGTCGGCGCGCAGTTCACGACGCAGGTAGCGCAGCGCGAGGTCGTCGAGGTTGAACGTCCGTTGTCCCGGTCGGACCAGGTAGGCCGCGAGCGAGGTGTCGCTGGTGACACCGTCGAGCTTCCAGCCGCGTGAGCGCAGCGCGTGTACGGCCCATTTCGCCTCGTGGACCGCCTTCGGCGCGGACGGGTCGGCGAACCAATCCCCCAGTGCCGCCTCGTCTTCGGGATTCAGCGCGGTCACATCGACATAGGCGGAGGTCCCATCAGCGGCCGCGACCGCCACCCCGGTCGGGTCCGCCCCGACCACGACATGCGGGGCGGTGACGGCGAGACCGACGCGACCGGTGCGCGCATGCTCGGTCAGCCATCCGGCGACCTCACCGGCACCCAGGACCGCACCGTCGAGATCGAAACCTGCTTCCGCCTCGGGTTCGACCGAACTCAACGTCGAGAAGAGACGGTCTCGCAAGACCCGGAATTCCAGGTCGTCGAACAGCTGGTGGATGCGGTCCCGGTCCCACCCGACCATGGCCAGGTCGTCGGGGGACGTCGGCAGCTGCATGTCCCGGACGAGCTCGGTGAGCTGTCGGTTGGTCTGTACCGACGCCAGATGAGCGCGCAATGCGTCGCCGACCTTGCCCTTGACCTCGTCGACGTGATCGACGAGGGCCGCGAGCGACCCGTACTCGCGGATCCACTTCGAGGCGGTCTTCTCCCCGACTCCGGGTATACCCGGCAGGTTGTCGCTGGGGTCACCGCGCAGCGCGGCGTAATCGGGGTACTGGGTGGGAGTGAGACCGTACTTCTTCTCGACCTCCTCGGGCGTGAACCGCGTGAGGTCCGACACGCCTTTGCGCGGATAGAGCACCGTGGTGGAGGCGTCGACGAGCTGCAGCGAGTCGCGGTCGCCGGTGACGATCAGGACCTTGTATCCGTCCTCCCGGGCCCGCGTCGCCAAGGTCGCGATGATGTCGTCGGCCTCGTAACCCTCGATGGCCAGCACCGAGACACCCAGCGCGTCCAGGACCTCTTTGGTGAGATCGACCTGGCCGTTGAACTCGTCCGGGGATTTGGACCGCTGCGCCTTGTACTCCGGATACATCTCCGACCGGAACGTCTTGCGTGAGACGTCGAAGGCCGCGGCGATGTGCGTGGGCTCCTCATCGCGCAGCAGGTTGATGAGCATCGAGGTGAAGCCGTAGACGGCGTTGGTCGTCTGCCCCGAATGGGTTTTGAAGTTCTCCGCCGGGAGCGCGAAGAACGCCCGGTACGCCAGGGAGTGCCCGTCGAGCAGCATCAACACCGGCTGCTTGGTCTTGCCCTTGGCGCCGGGTGCCGCCTTGCCCGTCGATCCGGTGGCCTTGGCTGGGGTCGTTGCCGGGGAACTCTGCGCTGGACTCACAATCGCCGAGTCTAGTGACCGCCCCCGACACAGCCTGCCGGACTCCTCACACTCGGCCTCTCACGGGAGGGGCCGGTACATGGACCACACCTTGGGGCCGTCGAGCGGCAGTTCGAACTCCTCGGTCACGCTGAACCCGAAACGCTCGTAGAGGGGCACGTTGCGGACGTTCGAGCACTCGAGATAGGCGGGCCCGTCGATCTGCTCGAGTCGGTGCCCCAGCAGGGAGGTGCCCACTCCTATCCCGTGCACCGGCGCCCCGATCTGACCGAGGTACCAGTGCGGCTCCTTGGGACGTCGTTTGCCGAACTCCTCCTCGAGCTTCATCCCGCGGCTCATCCGCGAGCCCATCGCCCGGAAGAAGCCGACCATCGACACCATCTGCGACAGGGCCGAGACCTTGTGGCCCGGGGGATCCCAGGCGGCGGCACCGACCGGTTGCCCGTCACGCATCGCGAGATCGAGCGTCGAATTCGGGCCGTGGCTGTACTTGAGCAGGGTGCGGAACATGATGAGGTGCCGCGCCGTGTCGGGCTGCATCCAGACCGTCACCGGGTCGTCGGCGAAGGCCTGTGCTAGTAACGAAGCGGCGAGTTCGACGTCTGTGGTGGTGGACACGCTGACCGGGACCATCGGACCAGCGTACGACCCGGATCGGGTCTCCGACAGTACATCGCGACTTCCCGACTGGGCAGCGTCGAGGAGAAGTTACCTCCGGGAAACGTCGTTGTCGCCACGTGGTGACGACGCTGGCGCTAATGTCCCGCAAGGTGACATCGCAACGCGCCGGCACCGCGCCGCAGACGCCGCCACGATGCGCTCTCGACGACCGTCCCGATCGCGAGAGCCATCCGTCTGGCCACCTTCCACCGATGCGCCGGTCGGCGATCGCCATGCTGGTGTTTCTCGCCGCGTCGATGCTGTTCGGGCTGTTCGGCGCCTCCCCGGCCGCGGCCGCGCCCGGCGACTCGGTCCGCGTCTTCGGCGTGCTGCGCAACGGTACGGACAAGGTCGCCGGCGTCGAACTCGAGGCCAAGGACGCATCCGGAACCGTTGTCGGCACCGCGACCTCGTCGGCCACGGGTGCGTGGTCCATCAACGTGCCACCCGGCCAGTACACGATCGTCATCAACACCGACTCACTCCCCGACGGCGTCGAGGTCCAGAAGGCGGAGCTGCCCGTCGACGTCAGCGGTGGCACCGCGCGACCGGTCATCTTCTCCTTCGGCGATGTCCGCACCGGCACCGAGGTGTCGGCAGTCTCCGAACTGACACGGCTGGCCATCGACGGCATACGCTTCGGCCTGATCATCGCGATCACCGGCGTCGGTCTCAGCCTCATCTTCGGCACGACCGGACTGACGAACTTCGCGCACGGCGAGTTGGTGACACTCGGCGCGGTGATCGCATGGGTGATCAACGTCAAGCTCGGCGTCCAGCTGATCCCGGCGACGATCCTGGCGGTGATCGTCGGTATCGGTATCGGCATCCTCAACGAGCTCGGTCTGTGGAGACCGTTGCGAAGACGACGAACCGGGCTGATCGCCATGCTCGTCGTGTCGATCGGCCTGTCGCTGGTGCTTCGCTACCTGATCCTGATCTTCTTCTCCGATCGCGCCGAACCGTTCGACGACTATCAGGCGCAGACCCAGATCGGCTCGGGCCCCTTCGCGATCACACCGGTCAACCTGGCCTGCATCATCATCAGCATCGTGGCCCTGCTCGGCGTCGCACTGCTGTTGCAGCGCACCAGGATCGGCAAGGCCATGCGCGCCGTCGCCGACAACAAGGATCTCGCCGAGTCGTCGGGTATCGACGTCGACCGGGTCATCTTGTTCGTGTGGGCCCTGGCCGGCGGTCTGGCGACGCTCGGCGGCGTGATGTTCGCGCTCTCCGAGCTCGGCGGCCGGGTGCAGTGGGAGATGGGCTTCAAACTGCTCCTGCTGATGTTCGCCGGCATCACACTCGGCGGTCTCGGCACGGCCTACGGCGCACTGCTCGGGTGTGTCATCGTCGGTCTGCTCGTCCAGTTGTCGACCTACATCCTCAGTCCGGACCTGAAATACATCGGCGGGCTGCTGATCCTGATCATCATCCTGACCATCCGGCCCCAGGGCATTCTCGGATCTCGAGCGAGGATCGGCTGACCCATGGACATCATCTCAGCGCTCCAGATCGCGATCGCCCAGCTGATCGGCCCGTCGGCGATCTTCTACGCCCTGCTGGCCATCGGCCTGAACCTGCACTTCGGCTACGCCGGCCTGCTCAACTTCGGCCAGATCGCCTTCGCACTGCTCGGCGGATACGGCGTCGGCATCATGGCGGTGAACTACGACCAGCCGTTGTGGCTCGGCGCCCTCATCGGCATCGCCGCGGCCGGGATGCTGGCCGTGGTGCTCGGCCTGCCGACCCTGCGTCTGCGCGCGGACTATCTGGCGATCGTCACCATCGCCGCATCGGAGATCCTGCGTCTGGTCTTCCGTTCGACGTCGACCGACGATTTCACCCGCTCCACCAACGGCATCTACGGATACGCGGGCAGCTTCTTCTCCATCAGCCCGTTCGACAACGGCAAGCAGTACTCGTTCCTCGGGGTCAAGTTCCTCGGCGGCGACCTGTGGTCGATGGTGGTCGGCTGGATCGTCGTCGGCCTGCTGTGTGTGATGGTGTATCTGCTGGTCCGCAGTCCGTGGGGCCGCGTCCTCAAGGCGGTGCGCGAGGACGAGGACGCCGCCCGCTCGCTGGGTAAGAACGCCTACTTCTACAAGATGCAGGCCCTGGTACTCGGCGGTTGCATCGGCGGCCTCGCGGGTGTCTTCAATGCCTTTGCGACGCAGTCGATCAATCCCGACTTCTACTCGACCGCACAGACGTTCTTCGCCTACGGCGCGCTGATCCTCGGCGGGGCGGCGACGGTGTTCGGTCCGGTGCTCGGTGCCATGTTGTTCTGGTTCCTCCTCGCCGTGCCCGACGCACTGCTGCGGCAGGCCACGTCCGGCGACGACCCGCTGTTGAATCTGTCCGCGCAGCAGGTCGGCGCATTCCGCTACGTTCTGCTCGGTCTGGCGATCATCCTGATGATGGTGTTCAGACCGCAGGGCCTGCTCGGGAACAAGAGGGAGGTGCAGCTCGATGCCTGACGACTCCGCCTACACGGGTACTGCGGCCATCCGGGCGACGCGCCGGGACCTCACCGCGCTCTCGGCCACCGAGCGTGCCCAGCTGTTCGCCGGTGTGGCCGCCGAGTCGGGTTCGCCCAAACCCGATCCGATCATCGTGGTGGACAACATCTCCCGTACTTTCGGCGGCATCAAGGCGGTGCAGGTCGATCATCTCGAGGTGCAGCGCGGCGCCATCACCGGCCTCATCGGCCCCAACGGCGCGGGCAAGACCACCTTCTTCAACCTGATCACCGGCTTCGACAAGCCCGACTCGGGCACGTGGTCGCTCAACGGCGACTCCCTGGGCCGGATGGTTCCGCATCAGGTGGCCCGCCGTGGCATGGTGCGCACCTTCCAGCTCACCAAGGCGCTCGCGAAACTGACTGTGCTGGACAATGTCCGACTCGGCGCGACCGGGCAGCGGGGCGAGCATTTCCTCGCCGCACTCGCGCCCTGGGTGTGGCGCAGACAGGAGGCCGAGGTCACCGAACGCGCACACGAGTTGCTCCGGCGCTTCAAGCTCGACGCCAAGGCCGACGACTTCGCCGGCTCCCTGTCGGGCGGGCAGCGCAAGCTCCTGGAGATGGCGCGCGCGCTGATGACCGACCCCGAGATCGTGATGCTCGACGAGCCCATGGCCGGCGTCAACCCGGCCCTCACCCAGAGTCTGCTCGAACACATCAAGTCGTTGCGGGACGAAGGGGTCACGGTCGTCTTCGTCGAACACGACATGGACGTCATCCGCGACATCAGCGACTGGGTCGTCGTGATGGCCCAGGGGCAGATCATCGCCGAGTCGCTCCCGGATCGGTTGGGCGACAACGACGCCGTCGTCGATGCGTACCTCGGCGGGCATCACGACCAGGCCCTCGAGTTCGACGACCAGGGTCGGCCGGTGGGCGCCACCGCCGTACTCGCGGAGAAGGTCGAGGCGGCCATCGAGGCGACGCTGGAGGACGGCGGGGATCTCTCGGAGGTCACCGAACTGCCCCCCACGACCCCGGACACGAAGAAGGACGGACGATGAGCACCGACCCCGGTCCCGGACAGCTGACGCCCGCGCAACTCGCGGCCACCGCCGAGGAGCACCGCAAGCTGGCCGGCAACGCCCTGATGCGGGCCGACGACATCACCGCCGGCTACCTGCCCGGCATCAACATCCTCGAGGAATGCAACTTCTACCTCGGTGACGGGGAGATCGTCGGGATCATCGGCCCCAACGGCGCTGGGAAGTCGACGCTGTTGAAGACCCTGTTCGGACTGATCCCGGTGCGCAAGGGGTCGGTCACACTCCGCGGCGACGACATCACCTCGGCCAAGGCCCACGTCCTCGTCGACAAGGGTGTCGGTTACGTCCCGCAGACACAGAATGTGTTTCCCGCGTTGACGATCGAGGAGAATCTCGAGATGGGCGTCTATCTGCGGCCCAAGACCTTCGCCAAGCGGTTCGACTTCGTGTCCGAACTCTTCCCCCTGCTCTCGGAACGGCGAAAGATCAAGGCGGGTGCGCTCTCCGGCGGCGAACGGCAGATGGTCGCGATGGGCCGTGCGCTGATGATGGACCCAGCGGTACTGCTGCTCGACGAGCCGTCGGCCGGTCTGTCCCCGATGTTCCAGGACGAGGTGTTCATCCGCTGCAAGGCCATCAACGCGACCGGCGTCTCGATCATCATGGTCGAGCAGAACGCCCGGCGGTGCCTGCAGATCTGCGACCGCGGGTATGTCCTCGACCAGGGCCGCAACGCCTACACCGACACCGGCCGCAACCTGGCCACCGACCCCAAGATCATCGAGCTCTACCTCGGCACGCTTGCGGGCAGCTCCGAGATGAGCTGAGGTCATAGGCCCGTCCCGACGGCACTTCCCCCGCCGACCGCACCGACGACGAGACCCCCGGCCGAAGCCGGGGGTCTCGTCGTGTGCGGGTCTTACTGCGCCGCGACCGAGACGTACTTGCGCGTCGGGGTGAGCAGCTTGTTGGCGTCGTCGAACTCCAACACACCGTACGAGCCGACACTCGGCTCACCGGCTGCGTTGAACGCCAGGTTGCCGGTCTTGCCGACGTAGGCGATCGTCTTGCCACCGTTCAGCAGGTCCAGGCAGGCCTGGTAGGAGTCGCAGTTCTCCTCGCCGTTGGTCACCCCGATGATGTTTGCCGCGATCGCGCGGCCGTCGGTCGACTTGGCCGCGGTGGCCGCGAGTGCACTCAGCACCGTGGCGTCGTAACTCTCACCCGAGTAGTTGAAGTCGATGAGATCGCCGTCGACCTCCTTCAGGGCCGCCTGGAAGTCACCGCTGGTCTGGGTGAGCGGCGTGGTGCCCTTCATGCCGGCGAGCAGGCCCGGACCGACGGCCTCACCGAGGGCGTTGCCCATGTTGCCGTCGACACCGTAGACGAGCTTGCCGTCGCTCGGGCCGATGCCCACCTCGTGCATACGGGTGATGATCTTGGCGCTCTCCTCGAAACCGATGACCGCGATGCCGTCCGGGTTGAAGTTCTTCACCTGATCGACCTCGGCGTTGAACGACTGGGCGTTCGGGTCGTAGATGATCTTCTGGATCTGGTCGGCCGGGACACCCGCGGCCTCGAGATCGCGAACGGTGTTGTCGGCCAGTCCGGTTCCGTACGGGTCGTTGAGCGCGAGGATCGACACGCGCTGCACGCCGTCCTCAGCCATCGTCTGCGAGAGCGCCTGCGCCTGGAGGGTATCCGCCGGTGCGGTGCGGAAGTACTGCCCCTTGTCCTCGTAGCAGGTGAATTCGTCGGAGGTGTTGGCGGGCGAGAACATGACCGCACCCGCGTTGGCGACCTTGTCGATCACCTTCAACGACACCGAGGACGACGCGGCACCGATGATCACCTGCGTTCCGGCGCTGAGTTCGCGGTCGACGGTGGCGTTGGCCGTGTCTGTCGTGGTGTCTCCGGAGTCACCGGTGACGAGCTCGACGGGTTGGTCGAGGACCCCGCCGGCGGCATTGATGTCCTTGATCGCGAGCTCCACGCCCGCCTCCATGGGCGGTCCGAGGAAGGCCAGCGAACCGGTCGCCGGAAGCAGGGTGCCGACCTTGAGTGCGGCCGTGCTCGCCGGGCCGGGGACGGCCTTGGGCGGGTTGCACGCCAGCTTCTGTGCGAGGCCGAGGCCCGGAGGTGCGGGCGTGGACTCGACGGCGGCGCTCGACGACGCCTCGGAACCGCCGTCGGAACCCGAATCTGAATTGCTACAGCCCGCGACCACCAGCGTCGCCGCCGCGGTCACGACCACTGCCCCGCTCCTCAAAAAGCGTACGGACATCGATGCTCTCCTTGCGTCTGGCCTGCGCGCTCGGCAGTCGGCCGGTGCGGTCGGCGTTTGTCACGAAGGCGGCGCATCGCCGTACGGCGAACCGCGCCTCGCAGGAGAAAGCTAGCGCGATCTTGTTGCGGCTGCGTAAAGACAGTGAAACTGGTTTGCGCGCACAGGCATTGCACCGTCCAGGGGTTCTGGGTCAGTCGCTGCCGAGCGTCTCGACGACAACCTGCGCAACGGCTTTCATGGTGGTCCGGCGGTCCATCGCCGCACGCTGTATCCATTTGAAGGCATCCGGTTCGGACAGAGCCTGCTTCTCCATGAGCAGGCCCTTGGCCCGCTCCACGAGCTTGCGGGTCTCCAGCCGCTCGTTCATGGTCGCGACCTCGCGCTCGAGCTGTTTGAGCTCCTGGTAGCGACTCACAGCCACCTCGATGGCCGGCACCAGATCGGCCTTCGTGAACGGCTTGACGAGATAGGCCATGGCGCCGGCGTCGCGTGCCTTGTCGATGAAGTCGCGCTGGCTGAATGCGGTCAGCATGACGACCGGGGCGAGGCGCTTCGCGGCGATCTCGGTCGCGGCATCGATACCGTCGCGCACCGGCATCTTGATGTCCATGATCACGAGGTCGGGGGCCAGCGACTCGGTCAACTCCACGGCGACCTGCCCGTTCGGCGCCTCGCCGACGACGTCGTAGCCCTCTTCACGCAGCATCTCGATCAGATCCATCCGGATCAGCGAATCGTCCTCGGCCACCAGCACGCGGTGTGTTGTCGTGGTCTCACCGGCTGCGGTCGTCGCACTGTCGGTCACCGTCACCATCCCCTCCTCCGCGTCGCTGACGCCACGTCTGTGTGCACGCAGAGTACCGGTTGGCAGGCCGCTCGGCCGATCATCTAGAGTTGGTTCCCGGCGCGGGCAACCCGCGCACTGGCCCCCGTAGCCCAATTGGCAGAGGCAACGGATTCAAAACCCGTCCAGTGTCAGTTCGAGTCTGACCGGGGGCACCAGGCACAGCCGTAATCGGCCCGCTGCCATCTCGTACCGATTCGCGACGCCGGTCCGACGTCCGACTCTCGCTCACCAGGACAACGACGGTTCGTCGTCGCCTACCGCGATCCCGACATCGCTCTGGTGCACCGTCCGAACACCGAACAGCCGGTCGAGGAGTTCGTCCGTGCCCAGGTCGGTGCGCTCCGACCAGCGTCGGGACCGGTGCCGGGCGCGTGACGATGTAAGCGTCACCAACGCCGCTGGGGACCCGTCGAACTCCACCGTCACCCGGCCGCACTCCCCCGGCGCGACGTGGGCCGTCAGCAGCGCGAGCGAGTCACCGGCGAAGATCACGGGCCCGTCGACCTCCAGAACGAACCTGCACCGCGACAACGTCGATGCGTCCGGACCGCCGACCCGGAAGCGCGAATCGCGCACGCCCAGTTGTGCGAGCAATTCGTCGGCGTGTGCGCCGGCGAGCCAGACGGCGGCATCCGTTCCGCGCAGCGCCCCGCCGACGGTGAGCATCAGCGACGCCGCCGAGTGGCCCGCCGTCGACACCAGCACCACGACGTCCGGGATCGCGTACACCAGTTCGGCGGACCTGGCCGCCGGGTCGGTGACGAGCGGGGCGAGGGCCAACGCTTCGACATTCTTCGCCGAGACCCGTTCGGATACAGCGCGTTCTGCCCAGTCGGGTCCGTCGTGCCAGGCGACGGCGTCGGGTTCGTGAGCGAACACCGCACCCATCATGAAAGCCCGGTTCGCGAATTCCCAGTCCTCTCCCCCGTACTGGACGAACGAAGGGTCGAATCCTCCCACGTCGTCGAACAGCTCCCGGCTGCAGCTCATCACCGCGCTGATCATGTACTTGTAGCCGTCCCAGCCCGGGAGCAGGAGGTTGGATGTGCGGTCATAGGCGTCGACCAGCCACTCGGGTTCGTGGTCGTGCGCAGCCTCGAGATGCCGCTGCGTGGACAGCCATTCGACCACCGAGCGCGGCTCGACCTGGCTCAGGTCCCCGTGCTTACGTCGGCCGACCACGAGTACGTCGGGCGCCGCGGCGGGCAGTCGGACCATGTGCGAGACGTAGCCGGCGGTCGGAACCGTATCCGCGTCGAGGAAACACAGCACCGAGCCGTTCGACGCCGCGACACCCAGGTTGCGGGCGGCGGCGGCTCGAAATCCCTTGTCCTCCTGCCTGACCACGGTGATGGTCAACCGGGAGGTCCACGCGCTCACATCCGGGGGAACTCTCGATCCGTCGTCGGCGACCACCACCTCCAGTCGATCCGGCGGATAGGTCTGCGCCGTCAACGCCTCGAGGACCAATGAGAGTTGGTGTGGCTGCTCGTAGTACGGGATCACGACGCTCACCACGGGTCTCGACGAAGTACTCCCGACCAGGTCCCAGCGATTGTCGGGCACGATGGTCCGGCCATCGTCGAGTCCGACGATCGTCACGCACTCCACCGCCGCAGCAACAGCTCGTGACTCCGACCGACATCGGCGACGGTCGGCGACGGCGACACCGCCGCATCGATCCACATGGATTCCGGATGCGCGAACGCCTTCTCGATGGCGGCCCGAAGCGCCGCGTCGTTGTTGTCGTGCATCGTGAGCACGCCCGGCGACCGAGCGGCGAGTTCCTCGGTGTAGGCGGTCCGCGGAACCAGTGGACGACGTCCGGCCGAGATCCAGGAATTGATCGAACCGGATGCCGACATGTGCCGGTGGTATGCGACCGGAACCGTGACGTCGGCAGACGCCCGGCGGAGTTCGTCGTCGGTCAGGTAGCCGGTGATCGTGCATCGCCTCCCCGTGTCCGCGGCGAGCTTCGCGAGATCGTCGGCGAGATCGTCGTGGCCGGGCGACGGAGTGCCGAGCGCCACGAAGCCGACCGACGGATCGAGACCGGCCATCGCTCGGAGCGTCTCGATGTGACCCTTCCCCGGATACAGGTAGCCGAGCACACCAACGGTCAACTCGTCTGTGTCCGAGGGCTTGTGGGCACGGACGGCGTCGAACATCAGCGGCACGACCTCCACCTCGATCGACGCGTCGACATACTCGGCGAAGAGCGACGCCTCGTGTCGGCTGGACACGATCACGCCCGCGGCGGATCGGGCCACCGCCCGGAAGAACTCGATCCGGGCCGGCATCGCCCGTCCATCCGAGGGCTGCGGCAGATCGTGCAACGTCACCGAGACCGGGCGTCGGAGCCCCGCAATCATGGCGAGCAGGTTGTCGCGCGCTCGCAACGGGGTGTGTCCGAACAGACGGTCGGTCACGTGCATGTGCACGTGTGCGCACTCGGCCAGAACCGAGGACACGCCGGCACAGCGCGTGCGGACGTGTACGAGTCGATGATCGCCACCCTGGGCCGTCACCGCGTCGAAGACAGACTGGGCATACCGCACCACACCGTGCGAGCGGGGTCCGACGAGGAGGTGCCCCACTGGGCTCGTCATGACATTCCCAGGATCTCGATGAGATCGCCGTACCGGTCCAGCACGGCGTCGATGAACTCGGGATGCTCTGCGTACCACTGCATCTGACTGCGGTGCACCTCTTCCTCGGTCAGCACCGCACCGTCGACGTCCCAGGACGCACGCGGGGTCGCCTGGATACCGAGCGCGTCGATCACCCGTCGTTCCAGCGGCGCCCGGATGTTGCCGAGCAGGTCGCGTGACGGTGGGACCGGCGCCGACGCCCCGAGCGCCTCGAGAATCCGACCGCCGAGGGTCAGTAGTACCCGGTTGCCGGGATGGTTGATCGTATGTGCGGCGTCGGCCCCGACGTCGAGCAGGATGTCGGAGATCCCGACGTCGCAGTGCCGCCGCTCGCGGACCTCGAGCTGGGCCACACTCCACTGTGCGGCCTCCCGGAAGCGGTCGGCGGAGACCTCGACATCCCATTCGTCGAAGCGGGTCCGGCCGGCTCTGACCGCCAGGACGGTCCGGAGATCGTGGTAGGGAACAGCAGCGGGTACCGCGGACGGTTGCGCGGGATGTCGGGCGATGACCTGAAACGGGAACAACCCGCCGTAGCGGATGACCGGCCACACCACCACGGTCGCGGCCGGCGCCATCTCCGCGAGGTCGGGTCCACCGATCGGGAGCCCCCGGTATCGGGCACGTACCGGCTGAGAGACGATGACCGCGGCCCGGCGGACGAGGCGTTCGACATCAGCGATGTCGGTGGACTCGAGTTCGTGGACCGGTGGGACTCGAATGGTGCGGAACGGAAGGTCCGGGGAGCTGGACAGCACGATCCGCAGCGCTTCGGCCTGGCAGTTTCCCCAGACGACGAGCAGCCGCTCGTCATCGTTCATCTGCGCCTCGGTGACGCCGTAGAACTCGCCGTAGTGTCGGGTCCGCCCGTCCACCAGCACGGTGTCACTCGACGTCATACGCACTTCGCTGTGGTCGAGCGACCTGGTGGTGTGCTGTCATCGTGTGTATCGACTCCCCTCGCGGACAACCGGCCGACCCCAACTCCCCGTATATCCGTTCGTCTCGCTGACGAATCATCGGTTTGGTCACAATGCCCCGGTCCCCAGACATTCGGAACGAACCGGAAACCGGACGGGTGAGCGACGGCCCCGGTGATCAGATCACCGGGGCCGTCTCTGCCGTACGAGAGGTGGCGTCACAACGTCCGGGCGATGATCTCCTTCATGATCTCGTTGGTGCCCGCGTAGATCTTCTGGACGCGGTTGTCGGCCCACAGACGCGCGATCGGGTACTCGTTCATGTAGCCGTACCCGCCGAACAGCTGCAGGCACTCGTCGGCGACCACCATGGCCCGGTCACTGGTCCACCACTTCGCCATGGCGACGGTCGGGATGTCGAGCTCGCCCTTGATGTGCTTGTTGATGCAGTCATCGACGAACACGCGCGCGATCCGTGCCTCGGTCGCCGCCTCGGCGAGTTTGAACTTCGTGTTCTGAAAGCTGAAGATCGGCCGGCCGAATGCCGTGCGGTCCTTGGTGTAGGCGATGGTCTCGGAGACGGCCTTCTCCATGCCGGCCACCGAGGCCAGCGCGATGATCAGCCGTTCCTGCGGGAGCTGCATCATCAGCTGGACGAAGCCCTGGCCTTCTTCGGGGCCGAGGAGGTTCGAGGTGGGGACGCGCACACCATCGAAGAACAGCTCCGAGGTGTCCTGCCCTCGCTGGCCGATCTTGTCGAGTACCCGGCCGCGTCGGAAACCTTCGCGCTCGGCCTCGACCAGGATGAGCGAGATGCCCTTGGCTCCCTCGGAGACGTCGGTCTTCGCGACGACGATGATGATGTCGGCCTGACCACCGTTGGTGATGAAGGTCTTGGAGCCGTCGATGACGTACTCGTCGCCCTGCTTGATCGCCTTCGTCTTCACGTTCTGCAGATCCGACCCGGTACCCGGTTCGGTCATCGCGATGGCGCCCACCGCCTCGCCACTGGCCATCTTGGGCAACCAGGTCTTCTTCTGCTCCTCCGAGCCGTACTCGAGGATGTAGTGCGCGACGATGCCGTTGTGCAGGCTGACGCCCCACGAGCTGTCGGCGACGCGCGCCTGCTCCTCGATGAGCACGGCCTCGTGCGCGAAGGTGCCACCGCCGCCGCCGTACTCTTCGGGAATCGACATGCAGAGCAGGCCGAGGTCACCGGCTTTGTTCCACAGGTCGCGGTCGACGTGGTGCTGCTCGATGAACTTCTCGGTGTTCGGCTGGATCTCCTTCTCACAGAAGCTACGTGCGAGATCCCGCAGCGCGGTGAGATCGTCGTCTTCCCAGGAGGACCGTTCGGTCATGGTGTGCGTACCTATCCACGATTGACAGTGTCAACGGTGAGCGTAACAGTCACCGTTGGCACTATCGTGGCGGCGTCGTCAGCCCTGACTGCGGAGCACGTTCTTCGTCGGTACGGCCGACCACCGCCGACTCGACGACATCGGGATGGCTGTCGAGCACCCGCTCCACCTCGACCGACGCGATGTTCTCACCGCCGGAGATGATGACGTCCTTGCTGCGGTCCCGGATCTCGACGTACCCGTCGGCGTGCATGACCGCGAGATCACCGGTTCGCAACCAGCCGTCGACGGTGGCCGCAGCCGTCGCCTCAGGGTCGCGGTAGTAGCCGAGCATCACGTTGTTGCCGCGGACCACCAATTCACCGATGGTCTCGCCGTCGGACGGGACATCTCGTCCCTCGTCGGACACCACCCGAACCCGCCCTGCCACGATGTTCCCGATCCCCTGCCGTGCCTTGCGTACGGCGCGTTCGTCGTCCGTGGCGTCGTCCCACTGAGGCTGCCACTCGTTCACGACGATCGGGCCGAACGTCTCGGTCATCCCGTAAAGATGGGTGATCTCGATGCCGAGCCCGGCCATCCGCGAGAGCAGCGCGGGAGATGGCGGTGCACCTCCCGTCGCAGCCCGGACGACGCGGTCGAGCCGTGCCGCGGACGGGTCCTCCGCGATCATGGTGAGCACCGTGGGAGCCGCGCTGAAGTGAGTCACCCCGTCCTCGGTGAGGTGGCGCCAGATCCGTCCGGTGTCGATGCTGCGCAGGCAGAGGTTCGTACCACCCGCGGCGATGACGGCCCAGGTGAAACACCAACCGTCGCAATGGAACATGGGTAGGGTCCACAGGTATGTCGAGCCCGGTCCGAGACCGGAGTGGTACGCCATCGCCAAGGACTGCAGGTACGCGCCGCGGTGGTGGTACATCACGCCCTTCGGACGGCCCGTCGTCCCCGAGGTGTAGTTGATCGCCAGCAACCCCCGCTCGTCGGTCTCCCGCCGAACCGGCGCCCCGGCCTGCGCGAGCAGCGACTCGTACTCGTCCGCGCCGTCCGCTGAACCGCCCACGACGACCCGGATCCCCACCGATTCGGCGACCGCCCGTGCACGGTCGGCGAACTCGACGGTCGCGACAAGGAGCGTCGCACCGCTGTGCTCCAGGATGTAGACGAGCTCGGGCTCGGAGAGCCGGATGTTGAGCGGCACCAGCACCGAACCGTGCGCGGGCACGGCGCTGTGCAGTTCGAGCATCACCGCACTGTTCGCACACAGGGCGGCCACGCGGTCACCCGGCCTGACGCCGAGCGCCTCCAGCGCGGCGGTGACGTGCCCGACCCGCCGATACAGGTCGGCGTAGGTGAGGCGGAGCGCACCGTCGATGACGGCGGTGCGGTCACCCCTGTAGATGTAGTGAGTCGTTGCTCTGGGCGCAACGTTGTGCGACATCTGGCCTCGAGCGGGTGGCCCGCGCGCGCCGCGCACCGGGGAACGGGAGTTCGTCGAAGACGATACTGCGTATGGGTCCGTTAACGTCGGAAGAGCTTGTTGCCCAACCACACCAGCGGGTCGTAGGTGCGGTCGACAACTCGCTCCTTCATGGGGATCAACGCGTTGTCGGTGATCTTGATCTGCTCGGGACAGACGTCGGTACAGCACTTGGTGATGTTGCAGAGGCCCAGTCCGTGCTCGGTGCGCGCCGAGTCGCGGCGTTCGGCCACGTCCAGGGGGTGCATGTCGAGTTCGGCGACGCGCATCAGGAAACGCGGCCCGGAGAAGTTCTGTTTGTTGTCCTCGTGATCGCGCACGACATGGCAGGTGTCCTGGCACAGGAAGCACTCGATGCACTTGCGGAACTCCTGCGAACGCTGCACGTCGACCTGCTTCATCCGGTACTCCCCCGGCGCCAGACCCGGTGGCGGTGTGAACGATTGCACTTCACGGGCTTTGGCGTAGTTGAACGAGACATCGGTGACCAGGTCGCGGATCACCGGGAACGTGCGCATCGGGGTCACCGTCACGACCTCGTCCTCGGTGAACGTCGACATCCTGGTCATGCACAGCAGTTTGGGACGCCCGTTCACCTCCGCCGAACACGATCCGCACTTGCCCGCCTTGCAGTTCCAGCGCACCGCGAGATCCGGAGCCTGCGTCGCCTGTAGGCGGTGGATGATGTCCAGCACCACCTCGCCCTCGTTGACGGTCACCGTGTAGTCCTCGAGACCGCCGGCGTCGGTGTCGCCGCGCCAGATCCGGAACTTTGCGTCGTATCCCATGTCAGTCCTCCGAATGCCCCTCGGCTCGCTCGCCACCGGCGCCGGGATGACCGGCTATCTCGGCCGCCGTGTAGTACTTCTCGATCTCGGGGAACTCGAACAGCTCCAGGAGGTCCGGCCGCATCGGCGTCTGTTCAGTGCGCACGACGCTGACATCCGGCACCGCGGCGTCGTCCCCGTCGAGGTCCGCGGTGCACACCAGCAGCGCATTGCGCCAGTTCGAGTCCATGGACGGATGGTCATCGCGGGTGTGACCACCGCGGCTCTCGGTGCGCATGAGTGCGGCCTTCGCGACGCACTCGCAGACCAGCAGCATGTTTCGTAGGTCGACTGCGAGATGCCAGCCCGGATTGAACTGACGATGTCCCTCGACCTGCATGCCGCCCAGGCGCTTTCGCAGGTCCGCGAGCACGCCGATCGCCTCCTGCATCTCGTCCTCTTTCCGGATGATCCCGACCAGATCGTTCATGGCCTGCTGGAGGTCGGTGTGCAGGGTGTAGGGGTTCTCCGGTTTGCCCTCGGCCGGCGGATCGAAGGGCGCAAGCACGGACGCCGCCGCCCGGTCGATGTCGTCGGCGGAGACCGCGGGACGGGTCGCCAGCGATTCGACGTACGCCGCCGCCCCGAGGCCGGCACGACGCCCGAAGACCAGCAGGTCCGACAACGAGTTGCCGCCCAACCGGTTCGAACCGTGCATCCCGCCGGAACACTCGCCGGCCGCGAACAGGCCCGGAACCCGTGACGCGGCCGTGTCCGGATCCACCTCGATCCCGCCCATCACGTAGTGACAGGTCGGCCCCACCTCCATCGGTTCGGCGGTGATGTCGACGTCGGCGAGCTCCTTGAACTGGTGGTGCATCGACGGCAGCCTGCGCATGATCTCCTCGGCGGGCATGCGGGACGCGATGTCGAGGTAGACGCCGCCGTGCTCGGTGCCGCGTCCGGCCTTGACCTCCTCGTTGATCGCCCGCGCGACCTCATCGCGCGGCAGCAGGTCCGGTGTTCGCCGGGCGCTGTCGTTGTCCGCCAGCCATTCGTCGGCCTCCTCTTCGGTCTCGGCGTACTGACCTTTGAAGACCGGTGGGATGTAATCGAACATGAAGCGCTTGCCCTCGGTGTTCTTGAGAACTCCACCGTCGCCGCGAACGCCCTCGGTCACGAGGATGCCCTTGACGCTGGGCGGCCACACCATCCCGGTCGGATGGAACTGGACGAACTCCATGTTGATCAGGCTCGCGCCGGCTCGCAGTGCCAAAGCGTGCCCGTCGCCGGTGTATTCCCACGAATTCGACGTCACCTTGAACGACTTGCCGATCCCGCCGGTGGCGACGACCACCGCGGGCGCCTCGAACACGATGAAGCGGCCGGACTCGCGCCAATACCCGAATGCACCGGCGATCGCGTCGCCGTCCTTCAGCAGTTCGGTGATCGTGCATTCGGCGAACACCTTGATGCGCGACTCGTAGTCACCGGTGGCGGCGTAGTCCTCCTGCTGCAGCGAGACGATCTTCTGTTGCATCGTCCGGATGAGCTCCAGCCCGGTGCGGTCGCCGACATGAGCGAGTCGAGGATAGGTGTGGCCGCCGAAGTTGCGCTGCGAAATCCGCCCGTCCGCGGTTCGATCGAACAGGGCGCCATAGGTTTCGAGTTCCCAGACACGATCCGGGGCCTCTTTGGCGTGCAACTCGGCCATGCGCCAGTTGTTCAGGAACTTGCCGCCTCGCATCGTGTCCTGGAAGTGTGTCTGCCAGTTGTCTTTCGAGTTGGCGTTGCCCATCGAGGCGGCACATCCGCCTTCGGCCATGACCGTGTGGGCCTTGCCGAACAGCGACTTGCACACCACGGCCACCGAGTAGCCGCGCTCGCGGGCCTCGATGACCGCTCGCAGGCCGGCACCCCCCGCACCGATGACAACGACGTCGTACTCGTAGCGTTCCGGCTCGGTCATCTAGCGGGACTCCCAACGTTGAGAACGGCTGCACCACAGGCGTTGTGTTGTCAATCGGTCAACCCACGAACCTCAGGTCCGAGATGGTGTTGCTGGCGACCAGCATGATGTAGAAGTCGGTGAGCACCAACGTGCCGAGCGTGATCCAGGCGAATTGCATGTGCCGGGTGTTGAGCTTGGACACCTGACTCCAGACCCAGTACCGCACCGGATGTTTCGAGAAGTGCTTGAGCCGGCCGCCGGTCACGTGGCGACACGAGTGGCACGACACCGTGTAGGTCCAGAGCAGGAGCACGTTGACGACGAGGATCACGTTGCCCAGCCCGAAGCCGAAACCGCCGCCTTCACCGTGGAAGGCGACGATCGCGTCGTAGGTGTTGATCACCGAGATGACCACGGCCACGTAGAAGAAGTACCGGTGCGAATTCTGGATGATGAGCGGCAGTCGCGTCTCGCCGGTGTACCGACTGTGGGGTTCGGCGACGGCGCAGGCAGGCGGCGACAGCCAGACCGACCGGTAATAGGCCTTGCGGTAGTAGTAGCAGGTCAATCGGAACCCGAGCAGGAACGGCAGCGAGAGGAATGCCAGCGGAATCCACATGGGGAGTTCGGGGAAGGGGGTACCGAAATGACTCGCCCCGGGCACGCACGACTCGCTGAGGCACGGCGAATAGAACGGCGAGAGGTAGTGATAGTCCGCGGCGTAGTAGGCGGTGCGCACGAAGGACCGGATCGTCGCGTAGATGACGAAGGCCGCGAGACCCACGACTGTCAGCAGCGGCGACAGCCACCACCTGTCCTGGCGGAGAGTTCGGGCCAGGATTCGCGCGCGGCCCGGAGAGAAGACCCCGACTGTGTCCCGCTCAGTCGCGGGGGCGCTCACTTCGTGCGCTCACGCGAATGAAAGCCCAGCCCTTCGTCTTGCGCACCCAGCCAGGCCGACTCGTCCGACTTGCAGTCAGGCACATAGATCACCTGGTCTCGCCCGACTTTCGTCTGCAGCAGCGGTGGCGGTGCGTGCTCGAAGTCGTGAAGGTCGATCTCCAGCCGATCCAGATCGTTGGACATTCGCCGAACCGCGTCTACATCGCCGTACTGCGTCTGCAGCGTGGTCATGTGATGCCGTAGCGCACCTATACTCCGATGCAGCTCCTTCATCTCGGTCGGTATCATGGCACATCCCTTCCTGCCTATGTGATGAAGAACACAGTACCGGCCGGGCCCGCTGAGTCAACGATGTTGGCGGAACGTGTCGGCTCCCCCGACCGGAGGCCGCCAGATGAACGACGACGACCACGTTCCCGCGCAGAACCTGCCCCGAGCTGAGCAGCGTTGGACCGCATCGGCGTTCGTACTGGTCGCGATGGCGATCCCGTTCCTCTTGCCCGCGCGTTACGCCGCCGGTACCGCTTGGCTGCTACCCGCGATCGAGGGGCTGGTCCTGCTGACACTGATCGTGGTCGACCCCGGTCGCATCGACCGGCCCGGCCGGTGGGTCCGCAGCCTCTCCGTGGGGCTGGTCGTCGCCATCGCCGCAGGTGCGGCGTGGGGAGCGGGACGACTCGTGTGGGACCTGCTGCACGGAGATCCGCAGACCGCGGCGGCGAACCAGTTGCTGGTCGCCGGGGCTCTCGTCTGGCTGCAGACCGTCATCGCGTTCGCATTCCTCTACTGGGAGCTCGACGGCGGCGGTCCGGTGAACCGGCACCTGCGTCCGGCCGCATACCCGGACCTCGCCTTTCCGCAACACCTCGAGCCCCGACTGGCACCGCCGGGATGGCGTCCCGTGTTCTTCGACTACCTCTATCTGGCCCTGACCAACGCGACTGCCTTCAGCCCCACCGACGTGATGCCGCTGTCGCGTCGTGCGAAGCTGGCGATGGCGTCGCAGTCGCTGTTGTCGATCGTCATCCTCAGCCTGGTGGTGGCCAACGCGGTCAACCTTCTCGATTGACAACCGCGGCACGATCGCACACCGGAATAGGGTCGGCGACGTGACGGTTGTGCCGGCGGGGTCCGGAGGACCAGATCGGAGTCACGATGAGCGAGCCATCTATCAGGACCGTGCCGTCGCGGCAGGTCATTCCGGGTACCGAGCGGCACATCTTCCGGAGCGGGTGGCTCGATTCCCGCCAGTCCTTCCCCGTCACGGGCAACTTCGATCTCGCGGCGAACGCCCACGGAGTCCTGCTGGTGCACAACGACGATCGCGTCGACGCCGGTGAAGGTTTCGACGCCCACTTCCACCGGGATGCCGAAATCATCACGTGGGTACTCGAAGGTGCTGTCGCTCATCGTGATTCGTTCGGCAACACCGGCACGATCACGCCGGGCGTCGCGCAGCGGATGAGCGCGGGCCGCGGGATCACCCATACCGAGGCGAATGCGTCACGGCGCAGCGAGAACCGGGACCTGCGCGTCGTGCAGATGTGGGTGGCGCCCGAGCACGGTGGAGGTGAACCCGGCTACGCCGAACGCGACTTCAGCGCCGATCTCGCGACCGGCGGGCTGGTCACGGTGGTCTCCGGCAGGCCCGAACACGCGGGCACAGATGCGATCTCGATCGGCAACCCGTTCGCGGCACTGCACGTGGCCCGGATCGGTTCCGGACAGTCGGTCGCCCTTCCCCCGGCACCGTACGGACATCTCTACGTTGCGCGAGGCGGTGTCGAGCTGGACGACGGCATCCGACTCGTCGAGGGCGACGCGCTGCGCACCATCGATGAGGGCGCGGTCGGTGTCACCGCGACGTCCGAGGCCGAGATCCTGTTCTGGGAGATGCACACGACGTTCAACCGTGACCTCTGACCACCCGTCGGGCCGAACTGGACGCGGAAAGGAAGCCCAACATTCGTCAACCGGCGATGACGGCGACTGCGAATGCGAGGTCACCCGACGATGGCGCCCCGGAGGTACTGGTCCAGAATGCGCCGGATGTCGACTGCCGGGTTGATGGCGGTGCGGTAGAACACCAGTGAATCCGTGATCGCGAGTAGATCTTCGACCTCGACGCCCGAATTCGGCAGGCCGGCACCGGCGAGCGAACGCGTCGCCACCAGTCGTGCCACGTCCTCGACGTCGGACCGACCCGTCAACCTTTGGCGAATGGCGGGCAGATCGTCGAGTTCGAGGATGAGCGCGTAACGGGCGCGCATGTCGTCGTGTCTGGCAGCGAGGGTGTCGACCAATTCCGACAGCGATCCGGCCAGTTCGTCGACCGGAACCCGTCCGTCGTGGTCGACCCCTTCATCTGTCATCACCAATGCCTCGGTGTCGATCCGGGTGCGGGCCGCCAGTGCGTCGACGATGAGCTCGATCAGCGCGATCCGGGTCCTCGCATGGTAGGAGGTCGACCCCAGCGGCAACCGCGCCTCCCGATCGACAGCCCGATGGGTGAGTGCGCGGACACCGTCGCGGGCGATGATTCGGATGCCGGCATCGGCGATGACATCCCGACGCCCGCCTCCACTGGTCGAATCCGCAGACATGCGCGAGATACTACAGATGTAGCGGATCGTCCCGTAGTCTCTACATGTGTAGAGCCCGATGCATCGCGGTGGACGGAGACGCCAGTGGAAATCGATTTCGTACCCGACCCAACGCTGTATCCCTTCGAGTCACGATGGTTCGAATCGTCGGTCGGACGGCTTCATTACATCGACGAAGGCGTCGGGCGAGCTGTCCTGATGTGTCACGGGTCCCCCACCTGGAGCTTTCTCTATCGGCACATCGTGACCGGGCTGCGCGATCGTTTTCGCTGCGTCGCCCTGGACCTCCCCGGCTTCGGGCTGTCCACTCGCCCCGACGGGTTCGGCTACACCATCGCCGAGCTGACAGTTGTCCTCGGCGAGCTGATCGACCACCTCGCCTTGGACGACTTCGTCCTGGTGGGTCACGACTGGGGTGGACCCATCGGACTCGGTGCGGCAGTCCCCCGCGCCGAACGCGTGGGCGGGATCGTTCTCGCGAACACTGCATTCTGGCCGATCGATCCGCTACCGAATCGATTGTTCAGCGCGGTCATGAGCAGTCGTCCGTTGCGACAGTGCATCCTCGAACAGAATCTGCTCGTCGAAGGCGTACTGCTCGGCAGGTTCGGGCCGACCTTGACCAACGCGGAGGGCGAGCACTATCGCCGGGTGCAACCGAGTCCCGACGCCCGATATGGACTCTCGGTCATGCCCGGCGAGATCCGCTCGGCGAGACCACTCCTCGAGCAGTTAGCCGCGGATGTCCCACTCCGTCTGGGCGATAGGCCGGCACTCGCCGTATGGGGGATGGGGGACATCGTTTTCCGGCCGCGACACTGCCTCCCGAAGATTCGCGCGGCCTTCTCCGACCTGGAGGTCGTCGAGCTCCCGGACGCCAAGCACTTCGTGTCCGAAGACGCTCCCGAGACGATGAGCGCGGCAATCGCCGCGCGATTCCGCGATCGGTGACGAGCTTCGGCGACCGTTTCTTCGTTGAACTGCACAGGATTTGCCATAACGCTGCCGGTTTCCGGCGGCACGGCTACTGTGTGAGCCACTCGAAGGGCGAGGCACTGCGCGCGCCTCGCCGGTCAGGTCACCGAGCGAAAGGACGTCCATGCCTTCCCCGTCGCCCGCAGCACGACTCGCGGCTGAGTTCTTCGGAACATTCTGGTTGGTCTTCGGCGGATGCGGCAGCGCGATCTACGCCGCCAAGCAGATCGCCCAGTCCGAGGACGGCCAGGACACCTTCCAGGTCGGAATCGGGTTCCTCGGTGTCTCTCTGGCTTTCGGTCTCACCGTCGTGACGATGGCCTACGCGGTGGGGCACGTCTCCGGCGCACACTTCAATCCCGCGATCACGCTGGGCGCCGCCGTCAGCGGCCGGCTCTCCTGGAAAGAGCTGCCCACCTATTGGGTGGCGCAGGTCGTGGGTGGCCTGTTGGCCGGCCTCATGCTCTTCCTCATCGCCAAGGGCCAACCCGGGTTCGAGGCCGAGGGCAACATGGCCGCCAACGGATTCGGCGAACACTCCCCCAGCAACTACTCGCTCACCGCGGTCCTCATCGCGGAGATCCTGCTGACGGCGTTCTTCCTCATCGTGGTCCTCGGCGCGACCGACGGACGCGCTCCCGCGGGCTTCGGCCCGCTGGCCATCGGCCTGTGCCTCACTCTCATCCACCTGATCTCGATCCCGATCAGCAACACGTCGGTCAACCCGGCGCGTTCGACGGCGGTCGCCTTCTTCAACGGCAACGGCGCACCCGGTCAGTTGTGGGCCTTCTGGCTGGCGCCGCTGATCGGCGGACTGATCGGCGGTCTCCTCTACCCGCTGCTGTTCCAGAACGGGAAGCGCGCGGCAGCCGAACCAACACGGACCGAGACCGCCGACGCCTGATCGTGGCGATGGGCCGGTTCGAGGACGCCCCTGCCGTGCGACTGATGAACCCGAATGCTCGGAGCGGGCCCAACTACTGCTCCCTGAGGAGGCCGGAGCTTGCGGAGGCCGTCACGAAGGGGGCTGGTGAGTCGGGTTGCGAAGACCCTTCGTGACGCGCCTCCTGCAAGCTCCGGGCGCTCCTCAGCCTGGATATTTCACTGATGTTGCTGGTGTTCGGCGTGTGATATGCGAAAGTGCCTGTCTACCTTGTGATTATTGATTCACCACAAACAAATAGTCACAAGAAGAAAGGCACCTCGCAGGTGAAGAATAACGTGTATCCCGAGTTGATGGTGGACCCCACGCGCACCGAGTCGGTGCTGACAACCTCCGGCGGGGTGTTACTGACGAAAACCGTGCAGGTCTGCGGCCTGGGCGCCGCCCTGACCGCGGCAATGGCGCCATGGCGAACGACAGCCACGGTCCATGATCCGGCCAAGATCGTGCTGGATCTGGCGATGACCTTGGCGACCGGTGGTGACTGTGTGGCCGATGTGGCCACAGTCCGTGCTCAACCACAGTTGTACGGGCAGGTGGCCTCTGATCCCACGATCTCGCGGGTGATCACCCGACTCGCTGCTGATGTCGAGGCGGTCAGTACCGCGATCGGTGCGGCTCGCGCCGCCGCGCGGGAACGGGTGTGGGACATCGCCCGCCCACTGGAAGGCGCCGCGGGCAGCGTCGATGGCGGGCTGGTGACCGTCGATCTCGATGCCACGACCGTGACGGCCGGATCGGCCAAAGAACAGGCCCAGAAAACGTATAAACGGGTGTTCGGGCATTCCCCGATGTGTTCGTTCGTCGACCACGGCGCCTACGGCACCGGGGAAACACTGAACCTGGACCTGCGGCGTGGGGGCGCCTCCCCCAAGGGTGCGGACATGCACATCGCCGCCACCGAGAGGGCGGTGGCGCAGTTGCCCGCTGCCGAACGCGCCCACGTGCTCATCCGTACCGATTCGGCCGGGTGTGCCAAAGAGTTCCTGGAGCTTGTCAAGATGTCTGTGTAAGAACGTGACTCCTGGGTTTCCTGTGGTTGCTGGTTGGGTCTAGTTGAGGTGGGGTTCGATGCGGTCGGGGTAGGCCAGGGCTAGT
>NZ_JBHUXZ010000020.1:0-88309 GCF_042668985.1 Gordonia sp. NPDC057258 | reverse complement strand
CAGAGCCCTCGAACGGACCTCTGGATCGATCTTTTTAGGCATGAGCTCATCCTTCCTGACTCAGAAGGAAGCGGCATCAAACCAGGGGTGATTCAGGCTCCGGGGTAGAGGATGTGTTGGGGTGCGTTGATCCATTGGCCGCCGTCGGCGTTGGCGCCTTGGAGGTATTCGGGCTTGTCGGTGTGGTTGGTGATGGTCATGGCGACGGTGGGTTCGCCGGGTCGGGTGATGGGGAGGGTGCCGGCGTGGGCTGCTCCGGCGGCGCCGAGGGCGATGCCGGTGGCGGCGGCGAGTCCGAGGGTGGCGGTGGCGATGCGGGTGGTGGTTTTCATGGTGGGCTCCGGTGTGGTGTGGGGGTTGTGTTGGTGACACCACTGACTCTGCCGGGGATGGGTGGTCGGGGGATTCCGCTGACCGGGTGATGGGTGGGGTGAATGGCACGTCCACCGATCGGGGGACGTGCGGTGGTGGTTGCCGGGTGGCTTCGACTCGGCTCCTCGCTGCGCTCGGTGCCGGCTCAATCAGCGGTGGGTGACGGCTCAACAAGCGGTGCGCGGTGGTCGCGGGGCGGCTTCGAGAACGATGATCCGAGGTTGCGCCGGTTCGGGGTAGCGGAACGCGCAGGCAACTACCATCGAGGGATGTCGAACGCCGACGGCTCTCCGCCTCCCCGCCCGCGCGTCGCCGTCACGCCGCTGCGCCCGCAGCGGCCGGTCGGACGCTCCCCGGTCACTCGCTATGTGATCCTCGGCTGGTTGGTGTCGGTGGCCCTGGTCGTGGTGACCGTCGGCCTGACGCTGGTGTCGCTGAACGACATTCGGTCCGTCCTGGCCGCCGATCTCGTCCGGACCAATCCGGGCAGCGGGACCGATGCCGCACGCGCCGTGGACATCTCGTTGATGGTGGGCGGGGCGATCGCTCTGGTCGTCGTGCTCCTCGGGCTGTTCGGGTCCGCGCGACTCTGGGACAGTCGACGGTCCGGCCGGAGCATCCTGACGGTCGGTGCCGTCGTCGCCGTGGCCGGCGCCGTGGCCTTCCACCTCACCGTCAGCCCGTCCGCGACGGCACTCGCCGACGCCGGACTTCCGATTGTCGCCCAGTGGATTCCGGTGGCGGCCGCGCTCGTCGCGGTCGTCGCCACCGGAGCGTCCTACACCCGGTCGGTCACGGCATCCCTGCGCTGAAACCCTCGCCGCCGGTCCGGACCGCCTCACCGAGTTGGGCGACGATACCCTCGGCACTACGCACCGCGACCTGACACGCCGACGCCGAGGCCGGCGCGAGGAGCGGATGCCCGGCACGTGCCCGCCAGGTCCGCGCGGCGTCGATCGCCGCGTCCCGCAGTGTGTACACGTCGGCGGTCGCGGGCAGTCCGAGGCGGGCCGCGGGATCGATGCCCGACCCGCCGATGAGCCGGGTGATCTCGGCCCTCTGATCAGGGGGGAGGTCAACGCCCCCGGCCCGGATGGTGCCGAGCAGACGCAGCTCGCGGAAACCGTGGACGTCCGCGAGTTCCCGGCGAACCGCGGCCCGGACTTCGCGCGCCCCTGCCGACGATGACGCGGCCAGGAGGTGATCCATCGTCACCAGCGCCGAATGCGACTTGAGCTGGTCCGCGCGCTGCCCGAATTGGGTGTCGATGATGGCGCTCAGCTCCGAGAGTCCGCTGCGCTCGACGAGTTCGGCGGCCAGCGCCGACGACGAGCCGGCACCGAACCGGATGAGCGTGACCGCCATTCGGATGCCGAAGGCGCCGAAGCGTTCGGCCAGCGAACGCCGCAGCTCGGCGGGTATGTCGGGCAGGATGTCCGGACGGGAGAACCGGTCCATCGTCAGCAGGGCTGCCTCGAGGTCGGGTGCCGGGGTCGCGGCCAGCTGTGCCAGCGCGCGGAACTCGACCTCCCGCATGGTGCGAGCGGCCAATGCCAGCAGTCCCGCCACCGGCACGACCGCCTGGCACAGGCCCGTGCGTTCGAGCTCGCCGGCGAACCGTCCGGCGATCTGGTGCGCGGAGATCATCGCATCCATCCGGCCGGCGCCGAGCTCGTCCGCACGGGAGACGACGCCGATGACACCCAGCGGGCCCGACGATCCGCCGATGGCCGACCCGATGCGGCGCAGCATCGTCGTGTCGGTGGCGGTCAGCGAACGCAACAGGTAGACGACGGCGTCGACGCCGGACTGGCCGTCGTCGGGGGTGAGGAGCCGGATGGTCGACGCGGACAACTCCGTCGACAACGACGCCGTGCCCGGGGTGTCGACGATGGTCGTCGACTGCAGGGCACGCGCCGGCCATTCGACGTCCAGACGGTCGACGCGATCGGCGGTGAGCCGCCCGAAATCGAAGCCCAGTCGACCGTCGATGCGGGTGACCGGGATGCCCACCGCGCGACCGTCGTCGACGTGTGCGGTGACCGACGGCGACCGGCCGTTGCGGTACCAGGTGACGACCCGCGTGCACTCGGTGGCATCTGTGGGGGCGATGTCCTGTCCCACAAGGGCGTTCAGCAGCGTCGACTTGCCAGCCTTGAGCGAACCGGCCAGGGCGACCCGCACCGGCTGGTACAACCGGTGGGCGCACACGTCGAGCTCGGCCTGTGCGTGCGGGTCGTCGGCGAGGGCGGTGCGGGTGGCGTCGAGAAACCCTCGGACGCGGGCGATGTCGGTCATCGGCGCGGGAGCCCCGCAGCGGTCTCGTCCGGGTCGAGATGATCGGCCGCCTTGCGCAGCGCGGCGACCGCGGTGAGTCGAGACTCGAGTTCGGCGACGCGTCCGGATCGCTCCGAATCGGCGAGGGTCGCGGCAGACTGTGCGGCACTGAGGGATTCCGAGATCGAGCGTGCGGTCTGTTCGGCGACCGAGGTGAAGTGATCGCGGAGGACTCGCTGGATGACCCGCAACCGATCGCGGGACTCCTTGCCGACCTGGAAGCTGACGTCGTCGGTGAACGCGCGCACCGCGACCTTCGCCTTGGCGCGACGTTCCAGGACCTTCGCCTCCTTGTCATCCCGGTACGCCTTGGTGCCGAGCAACAGTCCGGCGCCCACGGACACCGGGTTGATGAGCGCCATGCCGACCATCGTCGAGATGAGTCCGAACATCAGCACACCGCCGTACGAACCGCGCATGCCGATCAACAGCTTCTGGGCGAGACCGACTCTGCCGCTGTCGAGTTCGGCGAGCTCGGCCACCGAATCGAGCACACCGGTCAGATCGGCGACGTCGATGTCGGGCAGCGAGTTCTGGCCGGCCGCCGCGAAGTGGTCGGCCACCCGCTCGGCGAGCCACACCGATCGCTCATGTGCCCAGACGAAGTTGTCGCCGATGACGGCGGCGGTCTGATCGGCCAGCCACTCGCTCAGCTGTTCCCAGTCGACCCCCGGATCGCCCTCGTCGATGGCCCGCTCGGCTTCCCGGGTCACCGCGCGGAGACGGTCCCGCAGGTCGTGGTCGATGTCGGCGGCGAGGTCGGCGATCCCGTCGGCCAGCGTCTGCTGCCACTGAGCGGACTGACGCCGCATGGCCTCCGCGTCGGACTTGGCCTCCCGGAGCGCGCCGACGGCGCGGCCGGCGGTCTCCGGATCCCGCAGGGCGGCGAGTTCGCTGCCCAGGGTGAGCGCGAGATGTTCACTGACGACGCGCAGATCGGTGGCGACGGTGGTCCGGGTCGCCTGCCGTGCGGTGGCCACCACGCGCTCGCGCAGGTACCGGTACAGATCGAGGAACCCGGCCTCCGCGTTGAGTTTCTCGTCGCCGAGCCGCAGCGCGTGGGTGCGGAGCACCGATGACACGGGCAACAACGGGATGTCGAGGCCGGCGGTTTGCAGATGGCTCCGGTCGGCGTCGACGACGGCGCGCCAGTGCGGGTACAGGTCGGTCTTCGTGATGAGGCACGCGATGGTCGGGCACAGTCCGGCGACCTGCTGGAGGAAGGACATCTCCGGCGCGGTGAACTCCTGGCTGGCATCCGACACGACGAGCACCGCGTCGGCTGCCGCGACCATGCCGAGAGTCGCTGCGGCATAAGGGTGTCCGTGGCCGCCGACACCGGGGGTGTCGACGAGGACGAGACCGTCGGCGAGCAACGGGCCGGGTGCCTCGATCTCGAGCCGGAGGACCTCGCGGCCACCGGCGAGCGGGGAGTCGGGGGTGATGCCGGCGATGGCGTCCATCGGCACCGGGATGCGATTGTCGGCGGCCGGGCCGTCGACTATCAGATGGGCCGACGGTTGCGTGGCGTGCGAGATGACCGTCGGCACCGCGGTCGTCTCGTCGTCGCCGACCGAGCACACGTCCAGGTTGAGCAGTGCGTTGACGAACGAGCTCTTGCCCTGTTTCAGCTGACCCACCACGACGATCCGCAGGCGGGGGTCGGTGATCCGGGTGCGCGCGCCGTCGAGGCGACTGACCAGATCGTTACGGCCCGCCTCCCGGGCCACCTCGGACATCGTGGTCAGCAGGTCGCCGATGGTGTTCGGCACCTGCGTCCGTGCCGGGGTCGCCACTGCCGGGGTCGCCGGGGCTGGGGCCGTGGCCGCGGGTGGCCGGGGCGGGGCAGCGGCGTGTGCCGGTGCGGTCGGGGCTGCTGCCTTCCACGTGGGGGCGGGACCAGGTGCGTCCCGATCGGCGGCGTGCCGGCCGACGCGAGGTGGTTCGGCGGGTGGAGTGGTCATGGTGTCCTCACGGTAGCGGTGAGTCGGCCCGTCCGGTCGGCATCGGCGGGGCTTCGCACCCGTTCGGGCGGTGCGTGCGAGCGCGCCGGGAGAAGGCGGGGCCGGACGAGGACCGCCCCGGGGCCGGCCCACGTCCAGGGTTGCTGGAGCGTGGGACGGTCCCGGGGCGGGTTTGCCGATGTGACCCGGTCAGTCGGCGTCGGGTCCGGCGTCCGGGGTGTTGACGCCGATCCCGGTGTCCGTGTCGCCACCGAGGCCACCGGTCAGGCCGCCGGTCAATCCGCCGGTGAGGCCGGCGGTCGTGTCGGCCACGCCGCCGACGGTCGAGTCGACCGCGCCGCCGACGGTGGTGTCGACCGCGCCGCCGAGTTCGGCACCGGTGTCGGTCACGCCGCCCAGGTCCAGGCCGCCGTCCGCGCCGGCACCGCCGCCGGCGTCCACGCCACCACCGACCACTGCGCCGCCGGTCAGACCACCGGTCACCCCACCGACGATGTCGGTGGTCGTGTCGAGGGTGCCGCCGACCCCGGTCTCGAGTGAGCCCGCGGCGTCGCCGACCACGTCCACTGCGCCGCCGGCCGTGCCGGAGATCGCGGTGGTCAGTTCGGAGGTGACCTCTGCGGGCAGCTCGGTGTCGAGCGCACCGCCCAGGCCGAGGTCGCCGCCCAGACCGAGATCCCCACCGAGGCCTCCGCCCACGCCTGCGCCGGCGCCGAGAGCACCGTCGAGAACCGGACCGGCGGTGGCGCCCAGATCGGCCTCGCCGCTCCCGGCGCCCAGGCCGGCGAGTCCGGTCTCGAGGGTCCCCTCCAGGCCGCCCTGCAGAGTGCTGTCCAGCCCGGCGACCAAGTCCGTGCCGGTCTCGGCGACGGTGCCCAGGCCGGCCAGTGTGCCCGCGCCCAGGTTGCCGGTGAGGCTGTCGACCACTGTGCCGCCGAGGGTTTCGGTGACCAGGAGCGGTCCGCCCACGGTGATGGTGCCCTCGGGGGAGAGGATGAGGCTCGGGTTGACGATCGCCTCGAGTTCGCCGGTCAGTGCTGCGCCCAGGCCACCCGTCGCCTCCAGGGTCGAGTCCAGGGTCGCGACGAGGCCGTCGGTGGCCGACAGATCCACGTCGAGTGCGGAGCTGAGAACGGTGCTGAGGGCTGCCGGGAGTTCGGCCCCGCCGGCCAGTTGGCCGGCCAGCGAACCACCCAGCTCACCGCTCAGTGCGGTCCCGAGGACGGCGCCGAGGGACGCGCCGAGGTCGGCACCCACATCCCCGCCCGCAGCCAGCACGGCCTCGAGGGTTCCGCCGAGGTCGGCGGCGGTCTCGGTCACCAGGCCCAGTCCCGCGCCGGCGTCGAGTGCGGCGTCCAGCGCCCCGCCCAGCTGTGTGATGAGGGCGCCGTCGACGCCGAGTGCACCGCCGAGGTCCGCGGCCAGCAGTTCGCCGACGTTCAGGCCGGCACCGGCGGCGGCGTCGAGTATGCCCTCGATGCCTGCGGCCGCACCCAGCACGCCGCCCAGGGTGGCGCCGAGCTCGCCCGCGAGCTCACCCCCGCCACCGACGATCGCGCCGAGTTGCGCGGCCAGGTCGGTGGCCAGTCCGCCCTCGAGCAGGCCGCTCAGGTCGGCGCCGAGGACGCCGCCCAGTTCGAGGGCGCCACCCAGGGCGGCCCCCAGGTCGGCGCCTGCAGCCGCGCCGAGGACACCGGTGAGCACGGTGCTCAGCGCGGTGTCGAGGCCGGCGCCGGCCGACAACAGTCCGTTGAGCGCGGCTCCGAGTTCGGTGCCGAGGCCGCCCACGACCCCGAGGCCGCCGCCGAGAGCGCCCTCGACCGCGCCACCGAGACCCGCGCCCAGTCCGGCACCGAGTCCCAGTCCCGCTTCGAGAGCGCCGCCGACGCCGGTTTCGAGCGCCCCGCCGAGACCGAGACCGGCGTCGATGGCACCGCCGAGCCCGGCAGTGAGATCGGCGGCCAGGCCACCTTCGAGGGCTGCGGCCAGCGTGCCGCCCAGGGCCGCACCGAGACCGGCGGCGGCTTCGCCACCGACTTCGAGGCCGGCAGCCAGAGCGCCGGCGAGAGTTGTGCTGAGATCGCCGCCGGCTTCGATCAGGGCCTCGACGTCGACGATCCCGCCGGCTTCGAGGACGGATTCGAGCGCCGCGGCGAGCCCGGCCTGAGCGCCGCCGCCGACACCGAGGACGGCGGTCAGGGCGCCACCGAGGACGGCGTTCGCGCCGGCCGCGCCGGTCAGGACCAGTCCGCCGGTCGCCGCGGCCGTCGACGTCAGGGCCACACCGAGTGCGGTGCCGACGGAGGCGGCAGCGGTGCCGCCCGCGGCCAGGGTCGAGCTGAGAGCGCCGCTGAGGGTGGCGCCGAGTTCGCCGGACAGGTCGGCGATGGCCTGCGCGTCGAGCAGACCCGACAGCGTCGCCGAGAGGTCACCCGCGACATCGAGAGTGGAGGTCAGCGCGGCGGTCAGATCGCCGGACAGTTCGGCGCCGAGGCCGAGCGCGCCGGTGAGTACCGCCGAGAGTGCGCCGCCCGCACCGAGACCGGCGCCGAGCGCGGCCGCGAGGTCTGCGCCGAGTGCGCCGCCCGCGCCGATCGTGGCGCCGAGCAGACCGCCCAGCGTCGCGCCGAACGAGCCGGCGAGTTCGCCACCCAGCTCGAGCGCGGCGGATAGCTGCGCGGCGAGGCCGCCCCCGAGTCCGAGCCCGAGGTCGGCGCCTGCGGCGAGGAGTGCGTCGAGCGAAGCCCCGAGCTGGGCGACCAGGGCGCCCTCGGCGCCGATCGCGCCGGCCAGCGTCCCGGCGATGACCGGTCCGATGCCGGCGGCGAGCTCGAGGCCACCGTCGACGACCGTCTCGAGCGCGGCTCCCAGCGCGGCACCGAACTGCGCGGCGATCGCGCCGCCGGCGCCCAGGCCCGCGGACAGCGCCGCGCCCAGGGCGACGGCCAGCTGGCCCGCGAGGTCGAGGTCACCGAATGCGATACCGCCGAGGTCGAGATCGGCCAGGGACAGACCCGAGAGGTCGATGTCGCCCAATCCGATGCCGCCGAGGAGACCGCCGAAGTCGATGTCGCCCAGATCGATTCCACCCAGATCGACTCCACCGAGGTCGAGGTCGCCCAGTTCGAGCCCACCGATGCCGCCGAGGTTCACGTCACCGAGGTTGACGTCTCCGCCGCCGACGTTGATGTCGCCGAACTCCAGGCCGCCCAGGCCGACTCCGACGCCACCGCCGCCGATCACGCCGCCACCGACCGCGCCGCCGCCGGCACCGATGATCGCACCGAGGCCGCCGCCCGCGGCCAGACCGCCTCCGGCGACCAGCGGGGCGGCTGCGGAGATGTCGGCGGGGGTGACGCCGGTGAGTCCGGCGCGATCGATCGCGGCCTGGGGATTGCCGCAGTAGGCGTTGAAGGATTCCTCGTCGCGAAGCAGACCGAGGATGAAGTCGAGTACCGCGTTGGTCGCCATGGCGTCGTTCCTTGCGTCGGGGAGATCGCAGTTCGATCCCGTGTCGAGTTCGACCGTATGGACTTCGGGGCCCGACGACATCGGGGTAAATCCCCAGTCCTGCCGACGACCGGGGGGTGGGTCATCCCCCAGGGGGATTTCGACCGGGGTCCGGGGTCCGGGCGCCGCCGGCATAGGGGGGTCGGGACTTTCCCCCTAATCCCCGGCCAGGGCTAACACCAGGGGGCCGGTCCGCGACACACTGGGTGAAGTGCGCCGCCGGGGCCGGGGCACGTGACATCGACGGATTGCCCGCACGACGCGGCACCGTCACCGCCCACCGTCTGCAGGTGCGAACAGGAGTGAGCGTCATGGCCATCGGGATCGGTGTGAAGATCGGGTCCGCGAACAGCGTGGCGGTAGCCGCCTCGGAACAGTCCTGGGAGGGCGCGGTCTCGGTCGAGACGTCCGCTCTGGTGGATGCCGACGACTTCCTCGGACGGGTCGGCGACCCGGTCCCGATGCTCGACGACCACGGCCGCACGATCGCGGCCGCCGACCTCTACGCCGACGCGGTCGCGGCGCTGGTCGCCCGGCTCGACCTCGGCACGAACAGCGTCGACTCAGCACCGTCCGACGACGTGCACCTGACCGTCGTGCACCCCGACAACTGGTCCGATCAGGCCGTCGACGAGGCCCGGGCGGCGCTTGCCGCCCACCCCGACTCGGTGCCGGCGGACGCGATCACCTGGGTGACCGAGTCACGGGCGACCCTGGCAGCAACCGAACACGCCGAGGGCGCCTTCGGCGACGGCGCGGTCGTCGTCTGCGATCTCGGCGCCGGGGGGCTCACCGTCTCTGTCCTGACCACCGGTTCCGATCCGGCCCCGATCGGCCGTCCGCTGCATCTGGACACCGTGAGCGGCAACGAGTTCGACCGTTTGCTGCTGGCGCACACCCTGCGGGTGACCGGTGCCGGCGCCGAGGTCGACGCAGGTCTGGCCGACCCGGCCCGGAACGGCGCGATCCTCGACGACGTGAACCGGCTGCGGGAAGAGTGCCGCCGGGCCAAGGAGTCTCTGTCGGTGGACACCGACACCGTCGTCGACGTGCGGATCGGGCAGGTGAGCACCGAGGCGCGGCTGGTCCGCGACGACATCGAGGACCTGCTGCGCGCACCGGTCATGGAGGCGGTCGCGCTGGTTCGTGAAGCGGTCTCCGCGTCCGCCGTCGGCCATGACTCGTCGGGCGCGCACGCGGCCCCCGGGATGAAGCCGGCCGGGGTGACCGCGGTCCTGCTCGGTGGCGGCGGTGCGGCGATCCCGCTCGTCACCGAGATGCTGTCCTCGACCCTGCGTCTGCCGGTCGTCGGAGACCCCGATCCCGCGTCCGCCTCGGCAGCCGGCGGCGCGCTGATGGCGGGCACGACGCTTGCCGCGCGCCGGTCGGCGATGGCTCCGGCCGCCGCCACGACCGCGGCCCTCGTCTCGGCCGCGCCCGAGGAGCGGCCGCTCCGCGAGATCGTCCCGGCTCCGAGCACCCCGGTCGCCGAGCCCGCTCCCCGGTTCTCGCGCCGCAAGCGCGGCACCCTGATCACGGTCGGCGCCGCCGCACTGGCGCTCGTCACCGCAACCGGACTCTCCGTCGGCACCGGACTCGTCGGTTCGGTCGGCGAGGCGACGCCCCCACCCGCGGGAGCGGCGACCACCACGGCCACCTCGACGCAGAACCCCGGTGGCGCCCCGGGCACCACCGCGACCGGTGCGCGTCCCGGGACCACCGCAGCACCGGTGACCGGTACGGGAACCCGGGCTCCGGGCACCGCAACCGATGCGCCGCGGCGGACCGCGGCCGGCGCCCCGTCTGCGGGCGCCCCGTCTGCCGGCGCCCCTGCGCCCGGAAGCACCCCCGGCCGGCCTGCACCGGCGCCCGCGCCTGCTCCAGCGCCCGCACCAGCACCAGCACCAGCGCCGGCGCCCGCTCCGGCACCAGCGCCTGCACCGGCGCCGGACTACCCCGAACCGGACACCGGCGGTGGCGGCATCACCCCGGGCGGGGTCCTCGACGGCACCGGCCGGGTGCTGTGCGGCGTCACCGGCGTCGTCGGCATCGACTGCTGAATCCGTTGACTCCCCGGTCACCCCTGGACCGTTCGATGACCCCGACGACACCGGTCTCCACGATCGGTGACCGTCCGGACCCGTCCTCGGCCGCGTCGCGCACCTCGTCGTGGGTGGCGAGCATCGTCGACCGCGCGCACTCGGGCCATCCGCTGTGCGCCGTGGCCGTCGGCACCCCCGGCAGCGGACGCTCGGCATTGCTGAACGCCGTGCACGAACAACTCCGACGACGGGACCTCCCGGTGAGTGTGGGGCTGCCCGCCGCGGACGGCGCGGGTCCCGTGTTCGTGCTGGCCGACGACATGCATCTGTGGCCGGTGGCCATGTTCGAGACCGCGCTGGGCATGCTCGACGCGGGAACGATCGGGCTGATCGCCACGATCGAACCGCGGGAACTGGACCCGAACGTCCGCCGGTTGCGCGACCGCGCCCGACCGTTCGGGGGGGTCCTCGAACTCGAGGCGCTGGGTACCGCCGATGTCCTGACCCGCGCGTCCCGCGCCGGGCTGACCCTCGCGCCGACCACGGCATCGCTGATCCGTCGACGCTGTGGCGGTGCGCGAGCTCCCATCGACACTGTGCTGCGGGCGCTCCGGAGCAATTCGAGCAGCGCCTCGCGCGTCATAGACGAGCCGGGGGCCGACGAAATCGCCGTCATCGATCGGGTGTCCCGCGAGTGGCACCATCGGCTGCTGCGCAGACTCGATCCCCTCACGCTCGCGGTGCTGGCCCTCGCCTCGGTCCGGGCGCCCCTCGACCCCGACAGCGTCGCCGAAGCGGCGGGCATCGACCGAGCCGCCGCGCTCGAGGCGGTCGACCGGGCTCGCGGGTGCGGCCTGTTACGCGGCGCGGACGTCTTCGTCTCGGCTGCGGCCGGGCCACTGCGTGATGTGCTGGGAGACAAGCGGATCGACGAGCTACGACGCAACTCGGTCGTCCTCGGACTGCGTGCGACCGAGCTCACCCCCGACACCGCGCTGCTCGCGGCCGAGGCCGGTGTCGACGACCCGCGAGTCGTCGACGCGCTGCTGGCCGGCGCGGTCGACGCGACTGCTGCGCGGGCGGTGGTCCTCCTGCAGGCCGCCGATCGGGTGGAGCCGGGGCGTGATGACGTCCGGCTCCTGATGGCCCAGCGCGCCCTGGCGTCGGGGGATCTCGACGGTGCGGGTGCCGCGGCCGACCGCCGGCTGGAAACGGCCGCACCCACAGACGAATGGGTCGCGGAGTGGGTGGAGCTCGCCGCCGCAGTTGCAGCGCGTCGCGGACTCGCTTCGCACGCCGCCGACCTGTACCGCTGGACGGGACCTGATCTTTCTGCATCGCAGTCATTGTCGGCTGCCGTCGCTCTGCTCGCGGTCGGCGACCGTGCGGCAGCCACGGCCATCGGCGCGGCCGATCGTGGCCGCGCGCCGGTGGCGAGTCGGGCCACACGGTCGCTGGTGGTCCGCGGGCTGCTCGCCACCCTCGACGACACGGCCGAGATGAGTCCCGGCGATGCGGTCGACGCCGTGGTCCGGGGGATCTCGGCAGGGGCGACATCATCCCGAGACCCGTCTGCGGCCCGAATTCTGCACGCGGCCGCCGCGGTGGCGTTGAACCTCGGCGACACCGTTGCCGCGCAATCGATCCGGACGGTGGCGGCGGAGCCGGCCCGCACCATTCTCGACGCCGAGGCCGCGCTCACCGTCGGCGATCTCGAAGCGGCGGCGCGTCTGCTCCCGACGGCGGAACCGCAGGGGATGTCCGAACGCTTTCGGGTGCAGGCCATCCGGCTCGGGTTGGCCCGGCGCCACGGTGACCTGTCCGCGCTGTCGGCCGCGTGGCAGGACGGCCTGTCGCTCCTCGCCGCCATCGAGGTGGACCTCTACCTGTTGCGTCCGCTCGGCGAGTTCTGGATCGCCGCAGCGCGACTGGGTCAGATTCCCGCGATTGCGCGGTATGTGCACGCAGCCGACCGGTTGCTCGCGGGTCTTGGCGACCCCCCGGCGTGGTCGGCGTCGTGGGACTTCGCGGGCGTCCAAGCCGTTGCCATCACGCGCGACCAGTCCGCTGTGGCGCACCGGTTGACTCGTCTCGACCTCGCCGCGGCGCAGAACCGCACGGCCGGGTCGTTGTCGACCGGTGCGCGCGCCTGGGTCGCGCTGAACGACGCCGGCGAATCAACGGAACCCGTCACCGCCGCCGTCGAAGCGCTACGGAGCATCGGATTACACTGGGAGGCAGCGCGTCTCGCGGGTATGGCCGCGTCTCGCGCCGACGATCCCGCGACCGCGGCCGGCCTCCTGTACACCGCTCGCTCGGCCGGTGAAGATCGGCGGCTGACTCCACAGGTCGGCGGGCCGCTCACCGGTCGCGAGGCCGAGGTCGCCCACGAGCTGCTGCAGGGTTTCACCTACCGGGAAATCGGTGAGCGCCTGTACATCTCGGCGAAGACCGTCGAGCATCACGTCGCCCGGATCCGACGCCGGCTCGACGCCGGATCACGGTCGGAACTGATGGCTGCCCTCCGCGCGGCTGGGTATCGGTAGGCAGGCTCGCGCCGCCTGTGCTGAAAACCGCCCGACAGCGGCCCGGCGCGAGCGATATGTTGTCTGTCCGTTTCTGTGGGGCGGTCTTCCGGGACGGAATGACTCAGTGCCACGGTCGAATTCGAGAACCGGCAGCAGATGATCACGGCTATGACCGAAGATCGGGGCGAGGCGACCGCCGCCTTCCTGGAGAAACGAGCACCGAGGTACCGACGACGATGACTTCTGACCTGTTCGATGTGAGTGGCAAGACGGTGCTGGTCACCGGCGGCACGTCGGGTATCGGGGCGATGATCGCCCACGGACTGCACGACCGCGGGGCACGGGTCCTCATCACCGGTCGCAATGACGACGCGCTGGCCGAGGCGCGCGCCGCGGGACTGACTGCGTTACAGGCGAATCTGTCGACGCCCGAGGGTGCACGAACCCTCGCGCAGCAGGTGGCGTCGGAGACCGACACCCTCGACGTCCTGGTGAACAACGCCGGCGCGACCTGGGGTGCGCCGCTCGAGGAGTTCCCGGACTCCGCCTGGGACCGGGTGCTGAAGCTCAACGTCCAGACGCCGTTCGTGCTCACGCAGACACTGTTGCCGTTGCTGACCGGTACTGCGACTGCCGAGAACCCGTCGCGGGTCATCATGATCGGCAGCGTCGACGGGATCCGGGTGCCGCGCACCGCGTCGTACTCCTACTCGTCGAGCAAGGCGGCCGTCCATCAGCTGACACGGCATCTCGCGCGGGACCTCGGACCGCGTCATGTCACCGTGAACGCCATCGCGCCAGGTCCTTTCGAGTCCAAGATGATGGCGCCGATCCTGGCCGAGCTGGGCGACGAGGTCGCCGCGGCCTCCCCGCTGGGGCGTATCGGTCGAGCCGACGACATGATCGGGACGGTGGTGTACCTCGCCAGTCGCGCCGGCTGTTACCTCACCGGGACCGTCATTCCGGTCGACGGTGGGATTGCGACGACGCTCTGAGTCCATGAGTCCAATTGACGGAGTACGGCACACAGTCAACGAAATTCGATGCACAGTCAATGGGATTCGGCGCACAGTCACCGGGTGGTGCGGAATAGGCAGATAGCCGGGAGTTCTGGATTCAAAAGCAAACATGCGACATGGTCCACTGATGCACTGTGCGTGCAGGTCAGGTTCGCTGTGTAAAGGTGTTCCTCATTCAGAGGCCTTTAATCGCGCTGGTATCTGATTAATCCCTTTGTTAGCTTGCGGGAGATCGATGGACCGAACGACAAAGGAGGAAAGAGCCAGTGCGAAGAAATCTCATCCGTGTGACGACGGCTGGCGCGACCCTCGGGGTCGCGGCCCTGATCGCTCCCGCGGTGGCGACCGCAGCCCCCGTATCCGAGGCGAACTGTGCCAAGGTCTCCACTCCGGCCAACCCGGCGGGCTGGGGCAACACGTTCGGTGACGAGCGCGGCCAGGCGGGCAAGGTGACGGCGACCAATGTCGTCGATCAGGACGGGTCTCTCGAGTTCGTGACGACAGAGCAGACACCGCGCCAGGCGTCGTACAAGAGCGCCGGGCAGCTGAAACTGACGGACGCCATCACGAAGCCGCTCACGTTCAACAAGTCCGACGGGCAGGCTAACTGGCAACTACGCGTGACCGGGGCCAACACCGGGCAACCCAACGGATTTGCGACGCTCGTCTGGACCGCGCCGGCTGGTGCGGGCAAGGCAGACGCCGGCGGCTCTGATCAGTGGTGGGCCACCCGAGATCTCGGCACCATCAAGAGAGGCACCAACGCCACCCTGGATGATCTGGTGAAGGCGGCCAACAGCGAGGGGCACACCACCGTGGTCGACCACTACGGGGTCTCCAGTCAGCCCAACGAGGGGGCCGGCAAGGTCAATGTAGACAACGTCTCGTTCAACGGGTGCACCACCAACTTCGCCGCATCGGGTGCCGGCGGAGCCTTCGGATCGCTGGAGAACATCTTTCCCTGATCCGTGAGTTCGAAGCTGCAGCAGGCGCTCCGCGGCCGGTGACCGGTCGCGGAGCGCCGCCGTCACGGCGAGAATGTCGCGACGGCGGGCTAGTCGTACAGACCCGCTTCGCCCCGCTGCCGGAGTGCCTCCAACCCGGCCCGGAACTGCTGGAGGTATTCCGGCGAATGTCCCACCCAGTCGGTCATCTCGCCGACGACCCGGACCGGCTGGGCGCTCCGGTAGGAATGGGTGGGGTTGCCGGGGAATTTCTTGTCGGTGACATTCGGATCGTCGTGTACGTCGTCAGATGGTTCCACGATGTAGACCCGGGGGCGCCCGTCACCCACCGCCATCTCGGCCGCGAGCACCGCGCCGTCGAGCACCTTGGTCATGTAGACGTAGTTCGAGATGTGCTCGCGGCGGTAGTTCGAGCGGTGGCCGGGGGTCAGGAAGTCGCCGACCCGAAGGTCGGCTCGGGTGCCGTGGAAGTAGGCCCCGGACTCGTGCTTTCGAAATCGTTCCGGGGTGTCCGCCATGTCGGGATGGTCTGCACTCTCGGGCATCGATCGCCTCCTGTGTCTCGGTCGTCGAGAGATTGTGCACGGCCACCGGGGCCTTGCCGCAAGCCCCCGTCGTCGACATATGGTGGAAGTGGCGGGGTTCGGGGGCGGGCGACCCGCCCCCGAACCCATCTCGGTCCTCCCTCCTCCTCACCACAGGTTCGCTGTCCTCACCACTGGTCGAAGCCGACGTTGACCTGTGGGTATCCGGTGTCGATGTGGTTGTTCATCCAGTAGTTCTGGGCGTGGGGTCCCCAGATGCTGCTCATGGCGGTGTTGACGTTGTGGGGGTGGTTGGTGAGTTGGTAGTTGGCGGTGGGGCCGAAGGCGCCGATGCGGTAGATGGCGTTGACGTCGAGGTGGTTGGTGAAGGGTGCGGTGGCGGTGATGGTTTCGGTGGCTCCGGGGTAGAGGATGTGTTGGGGTGCGTTGATCCATTGGCCGCCGTCGGCGTTGGCGCCTTGGAGGTATTCGGGCTTGTCGGTGTGGTTGGTGATGGTCATGGCGACGGTGGGTTCGCCGGGGCGGGTGATGGGTAGGGTGCCGGCGTGGGCTGCTCCGGCGGCGCCGAGGGCGATGCCGGTGGCGGCGGCGAGTCCGAGGGTGGCGGTGGCGATGCGGGTGGTGGTTTTCATGGTGGGCTCCGGTGTGGTGTGGGGGTTGTGTTGGTGACACCACTGACTCTGCCGGGGATGGGTGGTCGGGGGATTCCGCTGACCGGGTGATCGAGCGGGTGAACGCTGCATCCACCGATCGGGGGACACCGGGTCGGTACGGGCACTCGCGCCTCAGATGACGCGAGCGGGAACCTCGACGATCGCGACGGTTCCGCCGCCCGGATGGTTCGACAGCGACAACGTGCCGCCGGCGCCTTCGACGCGCACGCGTCGCGAGGCAAGTCCGATGTGGCCCTTGGCTTGTCGTCGACGCATCAACTCCTCGACGTCGATGCCGGCAGGTAACCCGATGCCGTCGTCCACGACGACGAGGCGCGCTCGGCCAACATCGAACTCGGCGGTGACGTCGACCGTCGTCGCGGACGCGTGCTTGATCACGTTCGTCAGGAGTTCGCGGGCGGAGGCGAACAGCAGCGAGTCGGCGGACGTGCGTAGGTCGGGCGGCCAGCCCGCGGTGTCGACGGAGATCGTCGGGGCACCGGCGCGGCTGCCGAACGAGGCGGCGAGGTCGGTGAGGGCCACCGACAGACCGGCCTGTTCCAGAACCGCCGGGTGCAGCTCACTCAGCGTCGACCGCAGCAACTGCGCCGCGTCGCGCAGCGCACCGTCCACGCGGTCGAGGGTCACCGGATCGGCGGAGTCACGGAGCGTGGCGAGTTCCTGACGCGCCGCCAGTACGTACTGCAAAGCCCCGTCGTGGAGGTTGTCGGCGAGATCCCGGCGTTCGCGTTCCTCGATCTCCATCGTCGCGTCCAGCAATCGGGCGCGTTCGGCGGCTAGCGCCCCGATCGTTCTCACCCGGGATCGCTGTAGGCGAGACAGCAGGATCGCGCCGACGGCCAACGCCGCGACGACGAGGATGCGCAAGACGATCACCGACCACGGCTCGCCGTTTGATGTGCGGGCCAGCATGGATGAGGCGGCGTAGACCGCGGTCGTGACGATCACCACGACCGCACAGGTCCTGGGCTGCAACGCGATCGCCGCGATCATCGGCACGAGGACGAATCCGCTGAGGAGAACGTCGGTGGTCCAACTCAATTCGTTGGACTGGCTGGCGGCGACGGCGAGCGCGGTGAGCAGGAGGAGGTCGATCGGCAGCGCGATCCACGAGTATCGGATCATCGCCGATTCATGGCGGACGACCACGACCGCCCCGCCGATGCACCAGGCCGCGTAGAGAATCGCCGTCACGACGCTGAACGTCTCCGCGTGCGCGGGTGGGTCGAGGCTGACGGTCAGCAACACGAACAGCGACAGAAATAGTCGGAGGACCACCTGAATCCGGATGCCACGGAACGCGTGGCCGATCAGGATGTCATGGATCCGCGGCTCGTCGGCGAACTCGTCGAGACCCAGATAGCGTGTCGCCCCCGCGATCTCGACGCTGCCAGCGTCGTCGTCCCCTGGCCTCGAGGGGTCCGCGCTATTCGAGGAGCCCACGACGCATCGCCTCGGCGACCGCGGCCGCACGGTCGGACACGCCGAGCTTCTCGTAGAGGCGCTGGGTGTGCGTCTTGACCGTCGACGCGCCGATGTAGAGTTCGGCGGCGACCTGTGGAATCGACTGTCCGCGTGCGAATCCCGTGAGAACCTGGCGCTCTCGCTCGCTCAGGGCCGGCGCGTCACGCTGGGTCTGCGCACGGATCTCGCCTGCCAGTCCCGCGGCGAGCTCCGGCGGTACCACCGTCTCTCCCTTGGCCACCCGGGTCACCGCGCCGACGATGTCGTCGCGATCGGCGTCCTTCGACAGGTAACCGGCCGCACCTTCCTGCAGCGCCCGGAAGACGATCGGGCCGTCGGTGACCGCGGACAGCAGCAGCACTCGGGTCGGCAACCCGTCGCGCGACACCGCATGGGCAACCTCGACGCCGGTCATGTGCGGCATCTGGTGGTCGACCACCGCGACGTCGGGTTTCTCCCGACGGATCAGCTCGAGCCCGGCCAGACCGTCGGCGGCCTCGCCGACGACCCGTACCCGTCCACTGGCCGCCAGGCCACGGGATACACCGTCGCGGAAGAACGGGTGATCGTCGACGACGACCACGGTGACGAGGGTGTTCATCGGATCAGGATAGGCGGGGTGAGGACCTGAACCGAGCCGAACAGTGCTCCCGTCCCCGAATGGGTCATACCGAGAGACCACCCCGCGCCGGTCGCGCAACTCGACGCGATTTGGCAACCTCGGATCGGGGACCGATACCGAGGATCGGAGTGGGGGATGTATCGACCGGACCTGCACCTGGGAGCGCTGAGGGGCCCGCTCCCGCGATCGCCGCTGCATGTGCTGCGGACCTATCTGGCGGTGACGACGCTGCTGTACGCGGTGGGCGTGGCTCTCACGCTGTTCCCGACCGACGACTCGGCGACCCTGTCCGACCCGACCGGGGGACTGGTCGCCGTCGTGCTGGGGCTCGCGGCGCTGGGGTGGCTGTCGGTGCGGCCGCAGCGCCCGCTACCGGCCGTGATCGCGGCCGGTGTCGCCACCCCCGCGGTGATGGCGTTCCACGAGCTGATCAGCGCCGAGTTCCTGTGCATGATCGCGGCGATGTTCCTGGCGATGTACGTCCGTGCCACTCTTCCGCGTCGGCAGGCGTGGGCGTTCATCGGTCTGCTGACCGCGGGATGCGTCGTCGCGCTTGCCGTGGCGCCCGCACCGAAGTACCTCAGCACCTACATCGTCGTCGCCGTCGCCATCCCGGCGGCGGCCGAGTCGTTCGGGTTGCTGACGCGGACGCTGCTCACCGCGGTCTGTGCTGACCCGCTGACCGGCGTGTTCAACCGCGCGGGCTGGGAACTCGCGACCGCGGGGCTCCTCGACGGACGGCGGTCGGCCGCGGCGGTCACGGTGATCTCGTGGTCAGTCGACGACTCCGGGACGACCGACGACCCGCGCGAGAGGGAGCAGCGACTGGTTCGCCGGGCCCGGACCTGCGTCGAATTGCTTCCCGCCGATTCCGCCCTGGCACGCCTGGCCGATTCGGAGTTCGCGATCTGCGTGGTGCACGACGACGATGGTCCACCCGGGCAGGCCGCGGCGTTGATCGAGGAGCTGCGTCGACACCTGCCCGATGCCTCACTCGCGGCGTCCACCGCGCCGGCGCCGGCAGCGGACGTCGCCGCCCTACGCGCGCAGGCGTCGTCCCGCCTGGCGTCCGTCAGACGCAGCGAGCCCGGGCCGGCCCGACATTCCGATCACCCCGACATGCAGTGAGGCGGGCGGCTCATCCGGGCAACCACCATGTCGAGCCCGCCATCGAGTTCTGCGATCGCGGTCGTGCCGGTGCACATCGAATACGATGCCGCTCATGACCTCGGCCATCGTGGTGGGGGCGGGCCCCAACGGGCTCGCCGCCGCCATCACCCTCGCGCAGCGGGGCATCGAGGTGACGGTGCTGGAGGCGGCCGAGACGATCGGTGGTGGTGCCCGCTCGTCCGAGCGAATCCTGCCCGGCCTGCTGCACGACGACGGCGCGGCCGTCCACCCGATCGGGCTGGCATCGACGTTCTTCCAGAGCCTCGGACTCGCCGACCATGGGCTCGAATGGGGCTGGCCGGAGATCGACCTCGCACATCCGCTGCCCGACGGCCGGGCCGGCGCCATGATGAACTCGCTGGACGAGACCAGTCGGCTTCTCGGGGTCGACGGACCACGATGGCGGAGCCTGTTCGGTCCGTTGGCGGAGAACTTCGACGACCTGGCGCAGGAAGTGCTGGGCCCGCTCCTGCACGTGCCGCGTCATCTCGGCCCGCTTGCCCGGTTCGGGCCCGCCGCTCTCCTGCCCGCAACCGTCCTGGGACGGGTGTGGCACACGGACGAGGCGGCGGCCCTGTTCGCCGGGAACGCCGCCCATGGGTGGTACCCGCTCACCCGGCCGACCACCTCTGCGTTCGCGCTGATGTTCGCCGCCATCTCGCACCGGTACGGGTGGCCGATCATCAAGGGCGGGACGGCCCGAATGCCGGAGGCCCTCGCCGCGGTGCTGGCAACGCTGGGCGGCCGCATCGAAACCGGCCATCGGGTCAGCTCCCTCTCCGACCTCCCACCGGCGGATGTGGTCGTGCTCGACCTGGAGCCCGGCGCGGTCGCCGACCTTGCGGGGGACGCACTCCCGAGTCGAGTCCGTAAGGCGTATCGACGGTTTCGGCGGGCGCCCGCCGCGGTCAAACTCGACCTCGCCGTCGACGGCGGAATTCCGTGGCGGGACGAGTTCTCCGGTCGGGCGGGCACCGTGCACGTGTGCGGCTCCGCCGCCGAGGTCGTCGCGTCCGAGGCCGAGATCCATCGTGGCCGGATGCCGGAGCGGCCCTTCGTCCTCGTCGCCCAGCAATATCTGGCCGATCCGGCGCGGTCGGTCGGTGACGTCCATCCGGTGTACGTCTATGCACATGTGCCGCATGGCTACAGCGGCGACGCCACGAACGCCGTGCTCGCGCAGCTGGAACGATTCGCGCCGGGGACGCGCGATCGGATCGTCGGGTCCGTCGTGCGCACGCCCGCAGATCTCGCCGCGAGCAATGCCAACCTCGTCGGCGGCGACATCATCGGCGGGGCAAACGATCCCCTCCAGGTCGTGATGCGCCCCCGGATCGCGGCCGACCCGTATGCCACCGGAATCCCGGGTGTCTACATCTGCTCGGCGTCCACGCCACCGGGCGCCGGAGTGCACGGAATGTGCGGCCACAACGCGGCTCTGAGTGCACTGCGCCGGCTCGGCCCGTAGATCAGAGTCGCGATTGCCCGCGAGAACCCCCGGCGCTGCCGCTAGGGTCGGGGGATGACCGGGTGGTTCGATGAGCGGATCGTCGAGACCGGTCGTCTGCCGTTGTTCTTCCTGTTGCTCGCCTTCGTCCTGACCTTCCTGTTCATCCGCTTCAGTGTGCGGATGATCCGCGCTGAGGTCAGTTGGTGGCCGGGCAACGTGACGCCGGGCGGGGTGCATGTGCACCACGCCTTCTTCGGCATGATGGCGATGTTGGTGGCGGGCTTCGGATTCGTCGCGGTCGACCCGCTCCGGACACCGGTGATCGACTGTGTCCTGGCGGCCCTGTTCGGCATCGGAGCGGCGCTCGTGCTCGACGAGTTCGCGCTCATCCTCCACCTGCGCGACGTCTACTGGGCGGAGGAGGGGCGGACGTCGATCGACGCGGTGTTCGTCGCGATCGCCATAGGTCTGCTCTTCCTCCTCGGGTTGCAGCCGTTCGGGGCGTTCGAGGTCGTCGGGGACATCCGGAACGAGAACGGCCTGGTGGCACGGCTGGTCGCGGCGGGTGTCGTCGTGCTCAACGTGCTCCTGGCGATCGTCACCCTGATCAAGGGCAAGGTCTGGACCGGACTGGTGGGCATGTTCGTCCCGGTCCTGCTGTGGTTCGGTGCCGCGAGACTCGCGCGGCCGCGATCACCATGGGCCCGGTGGCGATACAAGAACCGCCCCCGCAAACTGGCTCGCGCGATCGGGCGTGAGCAGCGATATCGAGAACCGTTGATGCGATGGAAGATCGTCGTGCAGGAGGCGGTGGCGGGGCGTTTCGGGGTGCCCGACGCGCCGGCTCCCGTTCCGGTTCCCCTGCCGGAGTCCGTCCCGACGGCGGTCGGCGTGGTGACCGAGAAGGTACCGAGCGCGCTGGCGACCGCTATCCGATGGCGGCGCACGCGCCGGGCCCTGCGCACGGTCCCGATCTGGCGGCTGCCGGTCGTGCTGGTGACGTTGGCGATAGTCGCCGCGTGGACCACCGTCGGATTCGACGAGCTGCTCGAACTGGAGGTCGACCCGGGAACCCTGGCGACGCTGCTCAGCGTCATCGCCGGTTCGATGGCGACCCTGACCGGTCTCGTGTTCACCGCCGTCACGCTCGCGATGCAGTTCGGGGCGTCGTCGATCTCGGTGCGGGTGATCCCGATGCTGCAGCAGGAACCCGTCATGCGGTGGTCCACCGGCTTCTTCCTCGCGACCTTCGTCTACAGCGTGATCATCGCGATCGACCTGTCGGTCGGGGGTCCGGACGAGCCGACCCCCGGCCTGTCCACGGCAATCGCGTTCATGCTCACGACCGTCAGCGCGTACCTGTTCATCGCGCTCGTCGGGAAGGTCGGGACGATCCTGAACACCTCGCGCCTGCTGCAGTGGATCGCCGACGACGGCCGGTCGGCGATCGTGCGGCAGCTGCCGCCGGCGGACAGGCACGACGAGAGCACCGCCGCAACCGAGTTCGGTACCCGCTCCGATTCCGACGCGAGCGACGCCGAGCTATTGGGGACCGGCCCGGGCGCGGCGACGGACCCGAATGCGACGGATGAGATGCGAACGCAGATCAGGCTGGGCGAGGTGACCGCGCGGGGGCGGGTCCTGCTGGCGGTCAACGGTGATCGTCTGCGGCGGTACGCGGCGTCGTGGAACGTGCGGATCAACGTGCTGGTCGCCGTCGGCGACCATGTGCCGCACGATCTCCCGGTGGTCGAGATCGTCGGTGATCCGATCCAGGTGGAGAAGCGCCGCGTGCTGGCCTGTCTGCTGTTCGGGGACACCCATCAACCCTCGGTGAGCCCTGCTGCGGCACTGCAGGCGATCTCGGACATCGCGCTCAAGGCGATGTCGGCTGGGAGCAACGATCCGAGCGTCGTGGTCCAGGCGCTCGACCACACCGAGGACCTGTTGCTCCTGCTGGCTCCGCGGCTTCGCGGCGAACAGTTCTCGAGCGACCCCTCGGTCCGCGGCATCCGGCGCAGCTGGGCGGACTACGTCGCGATCGGGACCGACGAGATCCGACGGCACAGCACCGGCCAGGTTCAGGTGCAACGCCGCCTGCGCGCGCTGTTCGAGTCCCTTCTCGCCGGGTGCGGGCCCGCGCAGCGCGCGCCCGTGGCCGAGCGACTGGCCGTGCTCGACGCGCAGGTCGCCCGCGACTGGTCCGACGACCTCGACCGGCGACTGGCCGCGGCTGCGGACCGGCAGGGATACGGGTCGGAGTTCGGCCGGTGAGGTGAGCAGATGGATCACGCGAATCGGACACAGCCGATACCCTGAGTCCGTGCTCGCGTCCCAGTCCGCCGACCGTCGTGCGGTGGTCGACGAAATGCACGACTTCGTCGCCGCTGCCCAACGCGATTCGGGTTCCGCCCGCCGTGGGGTCGGCGTGATCACCGCCGGCCCGGGCGCCGGAAAGACCCATACGCTCCGGGAACTGGCCTCTGCCACTGATGGTTCCGTTCGCACGGTGCGGGCAGACGAACTGTCGTGGCGCCAACCGTTCGGACTCGCCGGGCAGCTGCTCGGAGTGGATCTGCCGACCCCGGTTCCCGATGGCTTCGACGACGATCTCTACGCGCGCGTGGACACGCTGTGTGCCGACGGGCCGCTCGTGCTCGTCGTCGACGATGCCCACCACGCCGATGCGGCGACCCTGGAACTGTTGTCCCGCCTCGTCCCTGCCACGCGGGTCCTACCGCTGGTGATGCTCCTCGGCCGGCGGCCGCTCCCAGACTGGATCTGCTGAACCGGTTGGTGGCGCGAGTGGAGGTCGTCGACTGGTCCCTGCCCCCGCTGGGCGCCGACGAGGTCCACCGGATCTCGATCGAGACCGTCGGTGCCGCACCGGACGTCGAACTCTTCGGGCTGCTTGGTGCATCGGGTGGGAACCCGATGCACGTGATCTCGGTGCTGCGCGCGCTGCAGCAGTCGGGCGGTCTGCGGATCGTCGACGGTCACGCGGCGGTCGACGCACGCACCGCGTCGGGGGTACCGAGTGGACTCGAGGACGCGATCGCCGAACACGTCGCCCTCCTCGACGGTCGTGCCCGCGAGCTGACGCAGAAGCTCGCGGTCTGGGGCCGCCCGGCGACGCTCGCGCAACTGGCCGCGGTCGACGCGGTTCCGCCCGCCTCTCTGGTCGGGCCGGCCCAGTCGGCGATCGACGCCGAGATCGTCGGCGTCGACGACGGAGGAGCGTTGCACTTCACGCACGACCTCTACGCCGACGTCACCTACGGACAACTCGATCCGATGCTGCGCTCGGTGCTGCACGACGCGATCGCCAGCCATCCCAGTACCCGGCACGATCCGCAGTCCGTGGCACATCACCGAATCGCCTCGGGCAGTGACGAAACCGCGATGTTCGCGGCGGTACGCCGCGCCGAGAGCGAACTCGCCAGCACGCCGGCGGTCGCGGCGGAACTCCTGGAGACGTTGGCCGGCACCGCCCGTCCGTCGGCGGGGGTCAACACCGCACTCGCCCTCGCCCTCGCCCGAACCGGGCAGCTCGACCGGGCCACACGCGTCGCCGAGGACGGCATGGGACTGGCGACCGAGATCAACGAGTTCGCCGAACTGCATCGAATCCTGTTGTTCGCCCTGATCGCCAAGGGTGACACCGACCGGGTGCGGGACCTGATCGACGAGACCCTGCAACTCCCGGTCGACGACGACGTCGCCGGCACGCTCACCGACCTGCGGCACTACGTGGGCATCCTCGACGGACGAAGGCCCGCGCCGGACACCCCGTTCTTCGACGTCCAGCGGGACGCGTCCACCCGATCGGTGTCCGGCCTGATCGCCGAGGCACTACGCCGGTTCCTGCGCGGCGAGGTGGAGGAGGCGCTCGGGATCGCGCTGCTCGCCTCGCGTCGGGACGCGGCGGAATCCGCCGGCGGCACACTGTCGACGTCGTCGGCCGACATCTGGCCGTCGCTGATCGAACAGTATGCGCACGGCCCGGCGGCCGCGGCCGACCTGCTCGCGGGTGCCGCCCGGTTGCGATCGAGCCGGGGCGCCGACTGGATGACCGCCTACCACGAGTTCACCCGCGGCGGAATAGCTCTCGGGCTCGGCGACCTCGACGACTCGGCGGCATCTTTCGATGCCGGACTGGATCGCGCGGACTCCGCGGACATGGGCTGGAAGTCGATGGCGGTCGGCGGGCGGGCCATGGTCGACGTGCTGCGCGGCGATCTGGCGGCCGCGTCGACCCGCCTCGACGCGTGGGACGACACGGGACTACCGGACCAGTTCGGTTTCCCGGTGCCCACCCACGCCCGCGCCCTGCTGCTCGAGGCGAACCGGAAACTACGTGCGGCCGCGACGACAGCCGGCAGCGCATGGGACCACGGCCGCCGGTTCGGTCTGTACTCCTGGCTGCCCACCGTCGTTCTCGAGACCGCGCGGATCGGCGCGCGTGCGGGCGACACCGCGCTGCTCGGCAGCATTCTGGACGGGCTCGACGAGTTCCCGGTACCGCCCGCGCGGCCCATGTCCGGGCCCGTCGCGGTGGCCCGCGCGATGTGTTCGGTGGTGCTCCACGACGCGGACCCGTTGACGATCGTGCACGCCGCCGACGAGTACGCCGAGATCGTGCAGGCGGTCGGGGACCGGCAGTCCGAGGCGTGCATGTGGGAGGAAGCCGCGTGCGCGGTCGCCCTTTCGGGAGACCGGGACCGCGCCCGCGAGCTCGCCCGGCGAGCGATGCGACTGACGCGTGCCATGGGAGCAAGCACCAGCTCCGCACGCGTGGCCTCGCGGTTGCGTCCGTTGGGGATTCGGCTCGACCCCGCGGCACGCGACCGGCCGACCCATGGTTGGGACAGTCTCACCAAGACCGAGACGACCGTCGCCGAACTGGTCGCGGCCGGCATGAGCGGCGGCGAGATCGCCGACCGACTGTTCATCTCGACCCGCACGGTGCAGACCCACGTCTCCCACGCCCTCGCCAAACTCGGCCTGCGCACCCGCGTCGAACTCGCCGCGTTCGTCGTGGGTCGGCAGCAGAACTGAGCATCGTCGCACGGTTGGCGCAGATTTCTCCGTCAGAACGCAGATGTACGCGTCATCGGCCCGGCGGACAGTGGGTGTACCCCCAACGAGGACCCACCTCGGCCGTACCGAAGGAGACCACCCGTGAACGCCAAATCGATGATCTTGGGACTCGCCCCCTGGTTCGTGTTCGCCTGGGCGGCCGAACGCCTGGGTGCCGACCACGTCACGCTCGCCGCGATCGCCGCCTGCGCGCTGGCCCTGGCCGTCACCATCTACGAGGCCGTCCGCACCGGCGGCGGTTGGAAGATCATCGACGTCGCCGGGGTCGTCCTGTTCGGCGTCATCGCGCTCATCGGCATCGTCGGTGACACCCAGGTCGACGAAGCGCTCGTGTTCTTCGGTCGCGGTGGTTCGGCGTTCGTCCTCGCCGCGGTCATGGCCGTGTCCGCGTTCACGGTCCCGTTCACCGAGCAGTACGCCCGCGAGACCGTCGATCCCGCCCTGTGGCACTCACCGGTGTTCCGCGCGAAGAACCGCCAGATCAGCCTCTTGTGGGCCGGGGCGATCGCACTCATGGGCTGCTCGCACATCGTCGCCGGATTGCTGGCGTCGTCGGCGTCGGTGTCCGGCAGCCACCCGGGCAACATCCTGCTCAACTGGGTCGTGCCGATCGCGCTGATCGTGTTCGCGGTCAAGCGGACCCGGGCCATCGCCGACGCGGCCCCCAGCGCGCCCGCCGCCTCCACCGCCCCGACCGCCGGCTGACCCCCGCGGCACAGCCCTCCTACCGACCCGCCCTAAGGACATCCGATGACCATCACCACGCCCCCCACCCCCGCCCCCGTCGACCTCGCGCATCACGCCCACCTCACCGGTGTGTACGCCCCGCAGCGGGAGGAGGTCGATGTCACCGACCTGCCCGTCCGCGGCGAGATCCCCGCGGATCTGCGCGGCAGCTACCTGCGCAACGGCCCCAATCCGCGTTTCGATCCCATCGGATCGTTCGTCTATCCCCTCGACGGTGACGGCATGGTGCACCGGATCAGCATCGACGGCGGTCGCGTCGGGTACACCAACCGCTTCGTCCGGACCCCGATGGTCATCGCGGAAGAGGCTGCCGGACATGCACTCTGGTCCGGGCTCACCGACGGGTACACACCACCCGCGAGCGTTGTCGGGGACGAACTCGCCGGCACCTACCGCGAACTGCCCGACATCAACATCGTCCGCCACGGCGGACGGTTGATGGCGATGGCCGAATCCGACCAGCCCTACCTGCTCGAGCCGTCGACGCTGGCCACACTGGCCAAGACCGACTGCTCCGGGGCGATGCGGGTGGGTAGTACCGCCCACCCGAAGATCGACCCGTCCACCGGAGAGATGGTCTTGTTCAACTACGGACTCGAGTCGCCATACCTGACGTGGTCGGTGGTGTCCGCGGACGGGACGACGACCACCGGGCCCACGCCGGTCGACGGTCTGGACAAGTCGGTCATGATCCACGACATGGCCCTCACGTCGCGGTACCTCGTACTCTTCGTGTGCCCGTTGATCTTCGACCTCGAAGCCGCGATGACCGGTGGCTCGCTGCTGTCTTGGCAACCCGACGACGGCACGCGCATCGCCCTCATCCCGCGCGACGGCGGTCCGGTGCGCTGGGTCCAGACCGACCCGTTCTGGGTGTGGCACTTCGCCAACGCCTTCGACGGCCCGAGCGCCGAGGACGGTGTCACCGTCGACTACGTGGAGTGGAGCTACCCGGGTGGCTTCGCCTCCGAACCCCGGCCGGCGACTTCGGCGCTCACCCGCGCGATCATCCGCCCGGATGGCACCATCACCCGGAACACGATCAGTGACAACGCCTTCAACATGGAGTTCCCGCGAGTCGACGACCGGTTGCTCACCCGGGACCACCATCGCGTGGCAACAGTGGCGAAGGGGCCCCGCGACACCGATGCCACCGACAGTCTCTGGTTCCACGATCTCTCCGCCGGCACCGAGACCTTCTGGAGTCCCGGAACCGCGATCGGCGAGCCGATCTACATCCCGGGCATCGAACGCGATCACTGGGGCGCGATCGGCACCGACCCCGCCGACATGCGTTCGTACTTCTACCTTCTCGCCGCCGACGAGCCGACGGCCGGACCGGTCGCCACCGTCGAACTCCCGATCCGCGTCCCCGCCGGGCTGCACGGGGCATGGCTAGCTGACTGACCCCCCTGACAAACCCACCCTATTTCCGTAAACCCATCCCGTCGGAGCGTGCTGGGTTTGTGGAAAAGGGGTGGGTTTGCGGTTGTGGCGCTATTGAGCAACCGGCGCGGTCACCTCGATGAACCGCGCAGCGATGTCGATGGCCGACCGCGCCTCGGCCGACAGGCGGGGGATCAGCTGGAAGACGTGACCCTGGCCGGGCCAGGCCTGGATCACCGAAACCCCTCCGGCGCCGGTGATCTCGTCGTGGGTGGCCCGGGCGTCGGCCCCCATCACCTCGCGCGCCCCGTATTGGATGAGCGTCTTGGGCAGGGTCATGTCCGGGGTGAGACGGACGCGCATCCGTGGATGATCGGGGTCGGCGGTCCGGGTGTAGAGCCGCAGGATCTTGCGGGCGGACATCGCGTCGATGATCGGGTCCCGCACCCCGGTGCGCTGATTGCGCACGGCCAGTTGGAAAGTCGGGTCGTAGAGCGGCGAGAACAGCACCATCGAACCCGGTTGTGGGGTCCCGGTGGCGTGGTTGACGGCGAGCAGGTCGAGCGCCAGGTGGCCGCCGGCGGAGTCACCCGCGACCACGATGTCCTCGGCGCGGTACCCCTGGGACAGCAGCCAGCGATAGCCGCGGACGGCGTCGTTGCCTGCGCACGGCCAGGCGTGCTCGGGGGCGAGCCGGTAGTCCAGGCTGAAGGCGGGCAGCCCGGTCTTGTTGCCGAGCCGGCCGACCAGGCCCCGGTGCGTTCGCGGCGAACACACCACGTACCCGCTCCCGTGCATGTAATACAGAATTCGCGAACCGGGGACCGGAGCGCTCGCGTGCCGGCCGATCACCCATTCGCCACGGACCTGCCCACCCCGGAAGTTCTCACGCACGATCTCCACCCGGGTGTTGGCCGGAGGCGGGTTGATCCGCTCGATGGTCCGGTTCAATGCCGGGCGCGTCCGCTGGATCATCTGCGCGGTGACGCGGGGGTGGCTGACCCCGGCCGCGGTCATCATCGGCCAGGTGACCCGGGCCAGATAGGCGTTGACCGCACGGGAACGCCTCGAACCGTACGGATCGACGCCCAGGCGGCCGAACGGATGCGCGAGGAGATCCGCTTCCGGGGTGGGCTCATCGGCCGATACGGTGACGCTCATCACCTGACGGTAGTGGCTCGATGCCGCGCGGGTGCGGGATCGGTCAGGGCGAGATCCGGCCGCAATCGGGCCGCGACCGTCGACGCTCCCGAAACGCCCGCGCGGGCCGTCTCCGGGGCGGACCCCGAATCGCCGGATTTCCGTCTGACGTGCACCGGCGGTGTCTCTGTGGTAACCGGATTTCGAGAGTGGGCCCTTCGCGTGGAAAAATGACTCACAATGCTCATACGGCTGCCCGGGGGCGCTCTGGCGTGCTGCGCGCGGTAGCTGCGATGAGCAGGGTGGTTCGGGTCCCGACGAAGCGGCCCGAAGGGACCGTCAGCAACGGCGCTGACCGGGACTCACCGCCGCTGTGATCGTCGGCTCTGCCCAGGTCAGCCCCGATGCGGGTGGAGCACGACGACGCCGGGGACATCGTGGTCCGCGGCCCGACACGGCCGGGTGTGGCCCCAGACATCGACGACGGGTAGTGCGTGCACTCCTCGCGCGCAAAGTGAGGCGAACTATGAAGCAGGCTCCGGGACCGGTGGGTCTCTACGACCCACGCAACGAGCACGACTCGTGTGGCGTGGCATTTGTCGTGGACATGCACGGGCGGCGCAGTCGCGACATCGTCGACAAGGCGATCATGGCGCTGGTCAATCTCGAGCACCGCGGCGCCGCGGGTGCCGAGCCCAACACCGGCGACGGTGCGGGCATCATGATCCAGGTCCCGGACCGTTTCCTGCGGGAGACCGTGGACTTCGAGCTGCCCGCGGAGGGCAGCTACGCGACCGGTATCGCCTTCCTGCCCCAGGGCTCGGAAGACGCCCGCCTCGCCTGCGAGGGCGTGGAGAAGGTCATCGAGGCAGAGGGCCTGACCCTGCTCGGCTGGCGCGAGGTGCCCACCAACGAGAACTCGCTCGGAGCTCTCGCCCGCGACGCCATGCCGACCTTCCGTCAGGTGTTCGTCGGCGGCGCGGAGGGCATGGAACTCGAGCGCCGCGCCTACGTCGTGCGCAAGCGGGTTCAGTACGAACTCGGCAACAAGGGCGCCGGCGCCGACGGGCCCGGACGCGAGACCGTCTACTTCCCCAGCCTGTCCGGCCGCACCTTCGTCTACAAGGGCATGCTGACGACCCCGCAGCTGCGGGAGTTCTACGTCGACCTGCAGGACTCGCGTGTCGAGAGCGCGCTCGGTCTGGTGCATTCGCGCTTCTCCACCAACACCTTCCCGTCGTGGCCGCTGGCGCATCCGTTCCGCCGCGTCGCCCACAACGGCGAGATCAACACCGTCACCGGCAACGAGAACTGGATGCGAGCCCGCGAGGCGCTCATCGACACCGCGGCCTTCGGGGCCGACGCGGCGTCGAAGATCTTCCCGATCTGCACCCCGGGTGCGTCGGACACCGCCCGGTTCGACGAGGTGCTCGAGCTGCTCCACCTCGGTGGACGTTCCCTCCCGCACGCCGTGCTCATGATGATCCCGGAGGCCTGGGAGCGTCACGAGTCGATGAAGCCCGAGCACCGGGACTTCTACCGCTACCACTCCGCGCTGATGGAGCCCTGGGACGGACCGGCGTCGGTGTGCTTCACCGACGGCACCGTCGTGGGTGCCGTGCTCGACCGGAACGGCCTGCGGCCCAGTCGGATCTGGGTCACCAAGGACGGGCTCGTCGTGATGGCCTCCGAGGTCGGCGTGCTCGACATCGATCACGCCGACGTCGTGCAGAAGATGCGTCTGCAGCCCGGCCGCATGTTCCTGGTGGACACCGCTGCCGGCCGCATCGTCGACGACGAGGAGATCAAGGACGAGCTCGCCGCCGAGCACCCCTACGGTGAGTGGCTCGAGCAGGGACTGGTCGCGGTCGACGACATCGAGGCGCCGCCGCATCAGCACATGCCGCACGACCGGGTCGCGTTGCGCCAGCAGGTGTTCGGCTACACCCGTGAGGAACTCGACCTGCTGGTCGCGCCGATGGCGAAGACCGGTGCCGAGGCACTCGGCTCGATGGGTACCGACACCCCGATCGCGGTGCTGTCCAAGCGTCCGCGCATGCTGTTCGACTACTTCCAGCAGCTGTTCGCCCAGGTGACCAACCCGCCGCTCGATGCGATCCGCGAAGAGATCGTGACCAGCGTCGGCGGCACCATCGGCACCGAGGCCGACCTGTTGCACCCCGGCCCCGAGTCGTGCCGTCAGATCGAGCTGCCGTCGCCGGTCCTCGACAACGACACGCTCGCGAAACTGGTGGAGATCAACTCCAACGACGCGCTGCCCGGTTTCCGCAGCGTCCACATCCACGGCCTCTACCCGGTGGCCGAGGGTGGCGCCGGTCTGCGCAAGGCCCTCGACGAGGTGCGTGCGAAGGTCAGCGCCGCGATCGACGGCGGCGTGAACCTGGTGATCCTGTCCGACCGCGAGTCGGACGAGACCTACGCACCCATCCCGTCGCTGCTGCTGACGGCTGCGGTGCACCACCACCTGGTGCGGGAACGCAAGCGCACCCAGGCCGGTCTCATCGTCGAGTCGGGTGACTGCCGCGAGGTCCATCACGTGGCCGCACTCGTCGGTTTCGGTGCGGCAGCGGTGAATCCGTACATGGCCTTCGAATCGATCGAGGACATGACCGAGCGCGGTGTGCTCGGCAACCTCGACTTCGCCACCGCGCAGAAGAACTACATCAAGGCCGCCGGCAAGGGCGTGCTGAAGGTGATGAGCAAGATGGGCATCTCGACCCTCGCCTCGTACACCGGTGCACAGCTCTTCCAGGTCATCGGTATCTCGCAGGAGACCGTCGACGAGTTCTTCACCGGGCTCAACAGCCAGCTCGACGGCATCGGTCTCGACGAGATCGCCGCCGACGTCGCGACCCGCCACGCGCTGGCATTCTCCGATCGCCCGTCCGAGCGCGCCCACCGCGAGCTCGAGGTCGGCGGCGAGTACCAGTGGCGCCGCGAAGGCGAGTACCACCTGTTCAACCCGGACACCGTCTTCAAGCTCCAGCACTCCACGCGCACCGGCCAGTACCAGGTGTTCAAGGAATACACGAAGCTGGTGGACGACCAGTCCCGCCAGATGGCGTCGCTGCGGGGCCTGTTCGACTTCAATTTCGGTGACCGCGACCCGATTCCGATCGAGAAGGTCGAACCGGCCCGCGAGATCGTGAAGCGGTTCTCGACCGGCGCGATGAGCTTCGGTTCGATCTCCGCGGAGGCGCACGAAACCCTCGCGATCGCCATGAACCGGCTCGGTGGTCGCTCGAATTCCGGTGAAGGTGGCGAGGATCCGCGGCGCTTCCATCACGACGAGAACGGTGACTGGCGTCGCAGCGCGATCAAGCAGGTCGCGTCGGGCCGTTTCGGCGTCACCTCGCACTACCTGTCGAACTGCACCGACATCCAGATCAAGATGGCGCAGGGTGCGAAGCCGGGTGAGGGCGGGCAGCTGCCGCCGCACAAGGTGTACCCGTGGGTCGCCGAGGTCCGTGGATCGACGCCGGGCGTCGGCCTCATCTCGCCGCCCCCGCACCACGACATCTACTCGATCGAGGATCTCGCGCAGCTGATCCACGACCTGAAGAACGCCAACCCGCAGGCCCGCATCCACGTGAAGCTGGTCTCCGAGGTGGGCGTCGGCACCGTCGCGGCCGGTGTCTCGAAGGCGCACGCCGACGTCGTCCTCATCTCAGGGCACGACGGCGGTACCGGCGCAACGCCGTTGACCTCGGTCAAGCACGCCGGTGCGCCGTGGGAGATCGGCCTGGCCGAGACCCAGCAGACCCTGCTGCTCAACGGACTCCGCGACCGGATCGTCGTGCAGGTCGACGGCCAGCTCAAGACCGGTCGCGACGTCGTGGTCGCCGCCCTGCTGGGTGGCGAGGAGTTCGGTTTCGCCACCGCGCCGCTGGTGGTCGCGGGTTGCATCATGATGCGGGTGTGTCACCTCGACACGTGCCCGGTGGGTGTCGCCACCCAGAACCCGCTGCTGCGCGAGCGTTTCGCGGGCAAGCCGGAGTTCGTCGAGAACTTCTTCCTGTACATCGCCGAAGAGGTCCGGGAACTGCTGGCGCGCCTGGGCTTCCGCACCCTGCAGGAGGCCGTCGGTCACGTCGAGGCGCTCGACACGACCAAGGCGCTCGCGCACTGGAAGTCGGAGAAGGCGGGCAAGCTCGACCTGTCGTCGATCCTGGCGATGCCCGAGTCGCCGTTCATGAACCAGGACCTGTACTGCTCCGGCGTGCAGGACCACGGCCTGGACAAGGCGCTCGACCAGCAGCTCATCGCGCAGAGCCGCGAGGCCATCGACCACGGCACGCGGGTGTCCTTCACCTCGAAGATCACCAACGTGAACCGCACAGTCGGCACCATGCTGGGCCATGAGGTCACCAAGGCCTATGGCGCACAGGGTCTTCCCGACGGGACGATCATCGTCGACTTCACCGGATCGGCCGGCAACAGCTTCGGTGCCTTTGTTCCCAAGGGCATCACGCTGCGCCTCGAGGGCGACGCCAACGACTTCGTCGGCAAGGGTCTCTCGGGCGGTCGCCTCGTGGTCCGTCCGGCACGCAACGCGCCGGACGACTTCGTCGCCGAGCACAACATCATCGCCGGCAACGTGATCGGCTTCGGTGCCACTGCGGGCAAGATCTTCCTGCGCGGCATCGTGGGTGAGCGCTTCTGCGTTCGCAACTCGGGCGTCACCGCGGTGGTCGAGGGTGTGGGCGACCACGGCTGTGAGTACATGACGGGTGGACGCGTCGTCGTCCTCGGCGAGACCGGCCGCAACTTCGCGGCGGGCATGTCCGGCGGTATGGCGTTCGTCTTCGACCCCGAGGGCAAGCTGGCCGACAACCTCAACACCGAGCTCGTCGACCTCGAGCCGCTCGAGGACGAGGACATCGAGTTCCTCGCCACGATCATCGAAGAGCACCGCGCCGAGACCGAATCCCCGGTCGCGGCAGCGCTGCTCGGCGATTGGGACACCGCCCAGACCAAGTTCGCCAAGGTCATGCCGCGCGACTACAAGCGTGTGTTGCTGGCCATCTCCGAGGCGGAGAAGACCGGGCGAGACGTGAACGAAGCGATCATGGAGGCCGCACGTGGCTGATCCCAGAGGATTCCTCAAGCACCCCGAGCGGGAGCTGCCCGACCGCCGCCCGGTGGAACTGCGTCTGCTGGACTGGAAAGAGGTCTACACCGACTTCGACAAGGGCCATCTGAAGACGCAGGCGAGCCGCTGCATGGACTGCGGTATCCCGTTCTGCCACAACGGCTGCCCGCTGGGCAACTTGATTCCCGAGTGGAACGACCTGGTGTACAAGGACCAGTGGCGCGACGGCATCGAACGTCTGCACGCGACGAACAACTTCCCGGAGTTCACCGGCCGCCTGTGCCCGGCTCCGTGCGAGGCGTCGTGCGTGCTGGGGATCAACCAGCCGCCGGTCACCATCAAGCAGGTCGAGGTCGAGATCATCGACAACGCCTTCGACAACGGCTGGGTGACCCCGGTCATGCCGTCGGAGAAGACCGGCAAGTCGGTGGCCGTCGTCGGCTCCGGGCCCGCGGGACTCGCTGCGGCGCAGCAGCTCACGCGTGCCGGACACGACGTGACGCTGTTCGAACGGGCCGACCGCATCGGTGGCCTGCTCCGTTACGGCATCCCCGAGTTCAAGATGGAGAAGCGCCACATCGACCGTCGTCTCGCGCAGATGGAGGCCGAGGGCACCGTCTTCCGCACCGGCGTCAACGTTGGTGTCGACGTCACCGTCGAGCAGCTGCGCGCCGACTTCGACGCGGTGATCCTCGCCAACGGTTCGACCATCGGTCGCGATCTGCCGATCCCCGGGCGTGAGCTCGACGGCATCCACCAGGCCATGGAGTTCCTGCCGCAGGCCAACCGGGTGCAGCTCGGCGACGAGGTCGAGGGCCAGATCTCGGCCAAGGGCAAGAAGGTCATCATCATCGGCGGTGGCGACACCGGCGCCGACTGCCTGGGCACCTCGCTGCGCCAGGGCGCGGAGATCGTCCACCAGTTCGAGATCATGCCGAAGCCGCCGATCGAGCGTGCCGAGTCGACCCCGTGGCCGACCTACCCGCTCGTGTACCGCGTGTCGTCCGCCCACGAAGAGGGCGGCGAGCGCGTCTTCTCGGTCAACACCGAGCAGTTCGTCGGTGAGGACGGCAAGCTCACCGGGCTCAAGGCGCACGAGGTCGTGATGCGCGACGGCCGCTTCGAGAAGGTCGAGGGCTCGGACTTCGAACTCGAGGCGGACCTGGTGCTGCTCGCCATGGGCTTCGTCGGACCCGAGCGCGAGGACCTCCTCGACAAGATGGGCGTCGAGTACGACCCCCGCGGAAACGTCAAGCGCGACGGCAACTTCGCTGCCGTCGGTCAGCCGGGTGTCTTCGTCGCCGGCGACGCCGGGCGCGGACAGTCGCTCATCGTGTGGGCCATCGCCGAGGGGCGCTCGGCCGCCGCGGCCGCCGACGCGTTCCTCACCGGGGCGTCGGACCTGCCCGCACCGATCGTGCCCACACAGGTCGCGCAGCGCTGATCGCGCGTCGCACTCAGCAGTACTCGACTCCCGCTCACCCGCTCAGGGTGGGCGGGAGTTCTGCGTAGGCAGATCCGTCGTTCCACGGGAGTTCCGCAGGCGGCAACACGCCCGCCGGACGTCCGACCTAGACTCGGCGGTGAAGCTGCCTCCTCGGCCGGTACGAAGGGAACGGACCATGCGTCGGATCGTCACGACTGTATGTGCCCTGCTGTGTGCGCTCCTGGCCGGCGGTGTGTTCGCCGTCCCGACGGCGACCGCCGCGCCTCGGGGGTGCCCGGAGATCTACGTGCTCGCGGTCCCCGGGACCTGGTCCAACGGCGCCAGCCCGGGTGTGCTTGGGGAGATCACCGCCGGGCTCGGACCGGAAACCCGCGTGCAGTACGTCGGCTACGACGCCACGGCGTTCCCGTGGGAGAAGGCGATCTACGGCAAGTCCAAGGCGCAGGCGGTTGCCAACACCACGGGGCTCGCCCTTCAGATGCTCCGACGATGCCCCGGTACCCGGATCGCGCTCGTCGGCTACAGCCAGGGCGCCGACGCCGCCGGTGACCTCGCATCCGAGATCGGCACCGGTCGCGCCGCGATCCGTCCGAGCCAGGTCGCGGGGGTCGTGCTGATCGCGGATCCGCGGCGGTCCAAGCGGGACAATCTCATCGGCCCCGCCCTGAGGGGTGAGGGCAGTGGCGGACCACGCCTCGACGGCATGGGGTGGGTCCTGCCCAGGGCGTTCACCCTCTGCGAACCCACCGACGTCTACTGCAACGTGCCCCGCGACTACTACGTGACTCGGATCGTCGGCTACCTCGCCGAGACCAGCGACCCGACGCCGAGCCAGATCGTGCAGTACCAGGCCGAGGCGGGCGCGATCTTCTCCGAACTGCTCACCCTCGGCGGCCCCGGCGAGATCGCGCAGGAGCTCGGTGACGCGCGCGCTCGCGAGCAGATCAGGTCGTTCAACCAATTCCTCCAGTCCGGGTCGCACGGCACCTACCGGGACTTCGAGGTCCGTCCCGGCGTGACTGCGGTGCAGTGGGCCAACCGGTTCCTCGCCGGCCTCGCCTGACGGCGCCGGTCGGCTGACCTGCACGAGAACCGGATGAATCGGACGTCCGACTAGAGTGGCGGCCGAAGTGGTCACCGAAGCCGGGGACCAGCCGCCCGCCCTCGGACAGACGGACACATTCCTTGCCAACGCAGCTCGCCGCCGTACTCGCCCAGACCGACCCGTCGCAGGGTCACAGCGGTTTCATCGGCTGGATTCTCGACCTCATGGACACGCTCGGCGAGCTGGGTGTCGGGGTGGCGATCCTCCTCGAGACCTTCCTGCCGCCCATTCCGTCCGAAGCCGTTCTTCCCGGCGCCGGCTTCCTCGCCTACGAGGGCCGCATGAACGTCTGGCTCGCCTGGGCCGCGGCGACCATCGGGTCGCTCGTCGGGGCCTGGCTCTGGTACTGGATCGGTGCGGCTCTGGGCCGCGATCGCACCCGGCGACTCGTCGGCCGGATGCCGCTGCTCGACTACGACGACTTCGACAAGGCGGAGGAGTACTTCGTCCGCTGGGGCGGAATGGCGGTTCTCCTCGGTCGGTGCGTGCCCCTCGTCCGGTCGTTCGTCTCCATCCCGGCGGGCATCGAGAAGATGCCGTTCTGGCGCTTCACCGCGTACACGACGCTGGGGTCGGGGGTGTGGAACGCGCTGTGGATCGGGATCGGCTTCGGCTTCGGTCCGGCGATCGCCCCCGCACTCGAACGGTGGAGTGGCGTGCTGAGCAACATCGTGATCGCCGTGCTGGTTCTCATGGTCGCCTGGTTCGTCGTGAAGCGGGTCCGCCGACGCCGCGCCAGTGCCGCGGGATAGCGGGCCGGGAGAGTGGGACGACCCGTGGAATACCTCGTGCGGAAGCGCGGTTGTACCCCGCGACGGTGACGGACTCAATGCCCCGGGTCCCACCCTTTGCCGCTTCGAGCGGCCTGTTTGCCGAGAGGCGCACTGACCGCCATCGTCGTCCATCACACCGAAGCCGCCGGCCCGATTCCCGGGTCGGCGGCTTCGGTCGTTCGACGGCAACCGCGGTGGGCGAGTGGTCGCCTGCCCGCCCGGGTCATTCATGCAGGTGAGGGGCGCGTCGCTACGCGCGAGGTAACAGTTCTCGTGCGACGATCGATCTAGCCGTCGTGTGCGGCACTCGCCGTTTCGGGAACCGGAGCTGCGGGATTCACACGTGTCGGCAGTCGCGGGGGCGTGGCGAAAGCCACTGGAAAGTCCGGCGACACGACCGGGAACAGCCGCTACAGTAAAACAAAGTTCCAGTCCGTTGTAACGAATGTGAAGTATCAGGAAGTGATTGGTCATGAAGTTGGCTGACACATTTCACTCGCCCCGCCGGGGCTCTCTGTTGAACTCGCTGACCGGCTGGCGACTCGGAGGCCGCCGCGGTTCCACGACGATGTTCCCCGCCGAAGCGGAACGACTCATCACACCCGCCGAGCTCAGACGGTTCGGCGTCCGGTCCTAGCGCCCTTCGAGGCTCGTCGCTATCGCTCCTCGCACCTCAGGGAGCAATGGGGGACGCTTCTTCGGATCAGAGGGCAGGTGGCACGTCTCCCTCGGCGACGACTCGCACGCTCATCCCGCCGACCGACACCACATCGCCGATCGTCAGCTGACGGCCGCGCCTGGTCTCCACCTCGTCGTTCACGGTGACCAGACCGTCGGCGATCACCTCCTTGGCCTCGGCCCCTGACTCGATCAGGTTGGCGAGTTTGAGGAATTGGCCGAGTCGGATGGAGTCGTCCCGGATCATCACGTCGTACACGGCTTCGATCATGCCGGTCCACCGCCCGCCGGGCCACCTCGGCCGTCGGGGACGCAAGACGATCTGTGCCGGGCGGGGCCAATCCGCGTGGAGTGCCGGGACATACCTCTCATCCCGACTACCTTTTACGCATGGCCACCGACACCCCCCTCGCGCCGGTCGACCCCGAGAATCCCGGCGAGCACCGCGACGTGGGACCGCGGACGCCCACCGCGGCCGACCGCAGGTCCCTCGCGCTGCTCGACAAGATCCGACGGCCCTCCGGGTTCGGGTCCCGAGCCCCGCACATCGCCGGCACGATCGTCGGTGTCCTGGCGGCAATCGCGTTGCTGTCCAGCCTCTTCCCGGCGATCCGGCATCTGATCCACGACCCCCGCCGCTACGTCGACGACTACATCATCACCCTCCCCGACACCAGCTTCGCCTGGGCGTTCGTGCTCGCCCTCATCGCCGTCGCGCTCTCGGCCCGCAAGCGGATCGCCTGGTGGATCAGCGTCATCTACCTGATCCTGTTCATGGCGACCAACGCGCTCTATCTCGTGCCGTCGCTGGCCGACGACCTGGGCGTGACGCGGTGGGACCGCACGAACATCTACCTCGGACTGTTCATCGACGCGCTTGCCCTGATGTTCCTGCTGTCGACGTACCGCCAGTTCTACACACGGGTCCGCAAAGGCGCCGTCCTGGCGGCGTTCGGCACCCTGATCGCCGGACTGGCGATCGCGACGCTGCTGGGCTGGGCCCTGGTGTGGGCGTTCCCGCACACGCTGACCCGAGGCGACCGGTTGCCGTACGCGTTCAACCGGGTCGTGGCGTTCGGCGCCATCGACCAGGATGCCTCGTTCGACGGCCGGCACACCCACCTGTTCGTCAACGGCCTGCTGGGACTGTTCGGCGCCTTGGCGCTGATCGCCGCGGCCGTCGTGCTGTTCCGGTCGCAACGGCTGCGCTGGCTCATCACCGCCGAGGACGAGGCGCTCATCCGGGCGCTGATCACGCGATTCAACGACGACGATTCGCTCGCGTACTTCTCGACCCGTCGCGACAAGGCCGTCGTCTTCTCGCCCGATGGTCGGGCAGCGATCACCTACCGGGTGGAGGTCGGCGTCGGACTGGCGGGAGGTGACCCGATCGGCGATCCGGAGTCGTGGCCGGATGCCATCGCCGAATTCCTCACCCTGTGCGAGAAATACGGGTGGCATCCGGCATCCATGGGGTCGAGCCCGCGTGGCGCGGCCGCCTTCGACGCCGCCGGTTTCGTCTCGCTCAACATCGGCGACGAGGCCATCCTGCACACGCGCGAGTTCAGCCTCAGCGGGCCGGCCATGAAGGCGGTGCGCCAGGCCGTGACCCGCACCCGCCGTGCCGGGGTCGGTGTCCGCATCCGACGGCACAACGAGATCGGCGACACCGAGATGGCGCAGATCGTCGCGCGCGCCGACGACTGGCGCGACACCGACGAGGAACGCGGCTTCGCGATGGCGCTCTCGCGCATCGGCGATCCCGCCGACGGCGACTGCCTGCTGGTCGAGGCCGTGATGGGCGAGGGCACCCCCGACGAGCGGGTCGTCGGCATGCTGTCGTTCGTGCCGTGGGGGCGCCGCGGCGTCTCGCTCGACCTGATGCGTCGTGACCGGCACGGACCCAACGGCGTCGTGGAGACCATGGTCGCCGAATTGTGCCGCAACTCCGAGCAACTGGGTATCACCGAGGTCTCGCTGAACTTCGCGGCGTTCCGGGCGTTCTTCGAGCAGGGTCCCCAGATCGGGGCCGGGCCCGTGATGCGGATGGGCTACTCGATCCTCATGTTCGGCTCGCGGTTCTTCCAGATGGAGTCGCTGTACAAGTCGAATGCGAAGTATCTGCCGGACTGGCAGTCGCGCTACCTGTGCTTCGAGGACAGTCGGATCCTGCCCCGGGTGGGCCTCGCCGCGATCGTGACCGAGGGTTTCATCACGTTGCCGCGCTTCGGACGGGCCAAGCACTACACGCAGGGGCCGCCGTCGATCCCGCCCGGCGTCAACGCGCCCGCGCTCATCGCCGAGCTCGACGCCGAGGCAGCCACACCCGAGGGCGCGATCGTCCACCGGCCGGAACAGGTGCGCGTCCGGCTCGAGAAGATGGACCGGCTCGTCGAGCGCGGCTTCGATCCGTACCCGCCGGCCGATCAACCCACGCATACGATCGCGGCGGCCAAGGCCGAACCCGAGGGAACCGTCGTCACCGTCGCCGGACGTGTGACGCGACTTCGGGACTTCGGCAAGGTGGTGTTCGCCGACGTCCACGACTGGTCCGGCGAGGTGCAGGTGCTGGTCGAGGATTCCCGGATCATCCCGGGCACACCCGATTTCGGTACCGACGTCGACCTCGGGGATCTGATCCAGGCCCGCGGCGTCGTCGGCACGAGTCGTAAGGGCGAGCTGTCGATCCTGATCGATGCCTGGCGGATCAACGGCAAATGCCTGCGCCCGCTGCCCGACAAGTGGGCCGGTCTCACCGATCCGGAAGCGCGTGTCCGGCAGCGCTATGTCGACCTCGCCATCAACGAGCAGACGCGCAAGTCGCTGGCGACCCGCAGTCTCGTGGTGAAGTCGTTGCGTGACTTCCTCGGCGCTCGTGGCTTTCTCGAGGTCGAGACACCGATCCTGCAGCAGATCCACGGCGGCGCGAACGCCACCCCGTTCCAGACGCACATCAACGCCTACAACCTCGACCTGTATCTGCGGATCGCCCCGGAGCTCTACCTCAAGCGACTGTGTGTCGGAGGTGTCGAGAAGGTCTTCGAGATCGGCCGCAACTTCCGCAACGAGGGTGTCGACTTCAGCCACAACCCCGAGTTCACGAGTCTGGAAGCCTATGAGGCGCACAGTGATTACCTCAAGATGCTCGACCTGACGCGCGAGATGATCCAGTACGCGGCGACGGCGGCCTACGGGGAACCGGTCATCGTGCGCACCGATGCCGACGGAAACGAAGAGCGCGTCGACATCTCCGGGGAGTGGCCGGTCAAGACCGTTCATCAGGTGGTCTCGGAGGGCGCGGAGCAGGAGATCACGCCGGAGACCTCCGTCGAGGAATTGCGCGCGGTGTGTGACCGCCTGGAGATCAATCACCGGCCCGACTGGGACGCCGGGCAGATCGTCCTGGAACTGTACGAGCACCTCGGTGAGGATCGCACCACCTTCCCGACCTTCTACACCGACTTCCCGACGTCGACGTCACCCCTCACGCGCGCACACCGGAGCAAGCCGGGCGTCGCCGAGCGGTGGGACCTCGTCGCCTGGGGCGTCGAACTCGGTACGGCCTACACCGAACTCACCGATCCGGTGGAGCAGCGGGCACGCCTCACCGAACAGTCGATCCTGGCCGCCGACGGTGATCCCGAGGCCATGGAACTCGACGAGGACTTCCTGCAGGCACTGGAATACGCGATGCCGCCGACCGGAGGTCTGGGTGTCGGTGTCGACCGGGTGGTCATGCTCATCACCGGACAGTCGATCCGCGAGTCGCTCGCGTTCCCGCTGGCGAAACCGCAGGACGCCTGACGTCGTCTCGCATGGCTTGGTGATGAGCGTTCCTAAGCGTGATGTACACCATTCGTAATCTGTGCGACGCTGAAGACGCTGTGCAGCGCAACTTGTCTCATGATTAGCTGACCTGGAGGCTCAGAGAGATGAAAAGTGCGCGGAGAGTTGTGGTTTCGATCGCCGCGTCGGCCGTGATGCTGACGGGGTCGGGTGTGGGACTCTACGGCGGTGTGGCCGGGGCGGCACCCGTTGGCGAGGGTCACGGCCTGAGTACCCCTGCGGGAGCGGGTTTCAGCTCGTTCCCGACGATTTACCAGAACTGGTTCTGGCCCAACGTCGGTGTCCGTATGGAGTTCAATACGCTCTTCAATGCGGCGCAGACGCGTGACATCGCGCGTACCGGGATCGTGCCGGCTCTTGCCGGAACGGATCTGCCGTACAGCGGGATCGGCAGGTGGCTCGATGGAGGGGAACTCCAGAAACTCGTAATGACCGGTGGGTGTTTCGCGGTCGGCATCCGGCGGACCGAGGTGCTGTCTCCTGTGACGAAAAAGAAGGTCGCGTGGGCCGTCCAGACCTACCGCACTCCCGGGAACACGCCCCGAGATGTCGCGGCCGTCTGCGAAACCGGCGGGGACAACGGAGGCGGCGGGGACAATCGAGGCGGGGATTCGAATCAGGGCCTCTGATTCTGATCCGGCCACCGCTCGCCGAAACCCTCCTGACCCGAGGTGGCAGTTGAGGTGTCGCACGGGACAGGTCCATGCGTGTGACTTCTTCACGTGTGAGCCCGCCCCCCAGTTCACCTCAGCCGCAGAGTGCTCCGACGGCGTCGTGGTCGTGGGTGGGGATCACGCGCACGGTGTGGCGGGCCAGGTGGAGCCGGTGCAGCGTCGCGAACGCCGCGTCGCGGTCGTCGTCGACGAATTCGCCGGGGATGCTCGGCTTCTGGCGCAGGCGCGCCACCTGCTCGAAGTGCCAGGCCGCATCGCCGGCGAGCAGGACCGGGCCGGAGGACGTGCGGGCCAGGACGCCGACGCTCCCGGGGGTGTGCCCGCCGAGGTCGACGACGACCACGGAGCCGTCGCCGAACAGGTCGTGGCTCGCGACGAATGTGGACACGGGCGGGCCGTCGAGTTCGTAGTCGAGGATCGGTCGGCCGTCGGTCAGAGCCGCCCGCACCCCGCCGACCGGTGGTCGCGTGCCCGCCAGTATCCATTCGCGTTCGGGCCGAGGTAGCCACACCGGCAGGCCGGGCAGGTCCAGCAGGCCGCACACGTGATCCCAGTGAGCGTGCGTCGGCAGGGCGAAGTCGGGGGAGCGGTGCAGCGGCCGCAGCTCGAGACCGTCGGCGGTGCTGACCGTCGACCGCGGCGGGGTGATCAGCGGGCGCAAGATCGTCGGCAATTCGGGCAGGACGCGGTGGTGGGCGTCGCGGCAGAAGCCGGGATCGACCAAGAACGTGGCCTCGGGGTGCTCGACCACGAAGGTCGTCATCGCCGACGACGCGCGACGCAGGGTACGAGCTCCCTCGACGAGGCCGGCGAGCGGCACCCGTCGTGCGACCTGGGGCAGCGCGCGCACCCGGACCGTCACCTCGCTGTCGGGGAGCCTGGCGTCCTCAATCGCGTCGATGAGTCGCAGGTCTGGTGGGCGTGGTCGGATTGCACCGCGCACGGCGAGTGCGCCTGTGCGCAGCATCTCGGCCGGCACCGGGCCCGGCTGGCGAAAGGTGGCCACCGCGTATTCCTACCCCGACCGCTAGGTGTGCGGGCCGATTCCGGGCAAGCGGATGTCATGTGTAGTTCACCGCGGAGAGGTTTTGGGTACCACTCCGCCGTCGTTGAATGGTCCTGGCCCTTCGAAGGGCCTGCTGTCCTCCCAACGGGCTACAACCGAACACAATGTGTAACGACGCGCTAGGGTCCAACGACCTACTCATCGACCCCCGACGTCTGACGAGAGGTACCGGAATGGTTGTCGAAGAGCTCGTACACCAGGACCGTCGGGCGGACCGTCGCTGACATGCACCCGACCCTCATCTGGTTCACGGCGACTCCCAGGCAGCCACTGAGCCTTCCCGTGCCTCGTCCTCGACCCGGCAATACCTGAAACCGTGGCGCCGAGGGAGAGCGACGCCACCGCGAATGCGGATCATGGGGGCGGGGGAGAATCGCAGGTCCTACGCGACCTGCTGGCTCTGGTGGCCGCAGGGGACCGAGCGGCGTTCACGCGCTTCTATGACCTGACCAGTTCGCGGATCTACGGTCTGGCCGTCCGGGTGGTGCGTGATCGGCACTACGCCGAGGAGATCGTCCAGGAGGCCTACCTGCAGTACTGGCAGCGGGCGGCCGACTACGACCCGACCCGCGGATCGGTGATCACGTGGATGATGACGATCGCGCACCGGCGCGCCGTCGACCGGGTCCGTACCGAGGACATGCAGACCGAGCGGTTGTCGGAGTACGGCGTCCGGGCCGCCGAGCCCGAGATGACGCAGGATCTTCCGCTCGAAGCGGTGCTGCGGTCGGTGGAGGTGAGCGCAGTGCACACCTGCCTCGGACATCTCACGGAACTGCAACGAGGAAGCCTCGAGATGTCGTACTTCGGAGGACTCACCTATCCCGAGGTGGCGGCGCGCACCGACACACCCCTGCCCACCACGAAATCCCGCATCCGGGACGGCCTGAGACGGCTGCGGAGCTGCCTGGACGCGCAGGACGACCGCTGACGGATCGGCTGTGAGCGCGTCGTGCCGTCCGGCGACGCCGCGCCATCCGCGCGGGCACACTGGACGCGTGCACGAGACGACACCCGACGCGGGTCTGGATTCACCCGGTGAGTTCGTGACGGTCGGGGAGCATCGGCTCCACGTGCTCGACGAGGGGGCGGGTCCGCCGCTGCTGCTCATGGCGGCGCTCGGGAGCAACTGGTTCGACCTCGATCCGCTTGTCGCGCGGCTCGTCTCGTCGTGGCGGGTCGTGCGGTACGACCGCCCGGGTTACGGGCTGTCCGATCCCATCGGTCGGCGTCACCATCCGTCGCTGCTGGGCGAGGTGGAGCGGATGGCCGCGGTGCTCGACGCTCGGGGTATCGCCGAACCGGTTGTCGTCGTGGGGCATTCGCTGGCGTCGCTGTATGTGGAGGCGTTCGCACGCCGATATCCCGAGCGGACCGCGGGTGTCGTCATCCTCGACGGGTCATTCGTCTTGTTCCCGTGGCGGATCGTCCCGCTGTCGTTCCGGGTGGGCAACGCCCATCGGGTGGTCGGTGCGGCGCGCGCGGTGACGAGCCGCGTCGGGATACGTCGCTGGCCGAGTTTCCAGGTGTGGAGCCGCGTCGTGCCCGCGCCACCGGAGGGTCGAGGCGAGCAGCAGCGCCGATGGAGTACGCGCGTCTTCGGGCAGCCGCCCTACCTCCTGGCCCTTCTCGTCGAGAACGCCGCGTTCGGGTCGATGAACCAGACGTTGCGGAGTCTGCGACGGTCCGAGCCGATGCCGGACGTCCCGGTGATCGTCGTCGTGGCGTCGTCCAGGCTCCCGGGGTGGCGCCACTTCTGGGAATGGAAGCAGCGACGGTACGCCGAGGTGTTGAACGCTGATGAGATCGCGGTACTCCCGAGGGCGCGGCACTTCCTCGTGTCGGAGCGCCCGGACGACGTCGCCGAGATCATCGGCGGGGTGCGGCCCATCCCTACCCGCGAGTAACCAGCTACTTGCGGTTACACCTAAACTGTTCGGCATGAGCGAGCTGACCTTCACCCCGACGGCCGACCTCGTCGACGAGATCGGCGCCGACGTCCGTAGCTGCGACACCCAGTTCACGCAGTTCGGCGGAAACCGGGAGTTCGTCGGACGCGTGTCGACGGTCAAGTGCTTCCAGGACAACGCCCTGCTGAAGTCGGTTCTGGGTGAATCCAACCCCGGCGGGGTGCTCGTCGTCGACGGCGACGCGTCGGTCCACACCGCACTGGTCGGAGACCTCATCGCCGAACTCGGCCGCTCCAACGGCTGGGTGGGGATCATCGTCAACGGCGCCATCCGCGACGCCAAGACCATCGGCGGGATGGCGATCGGGGTCAAGGCCCTGGGTACCAACCCGCGCAAGTCGACCAAGACCGGCGCCGGCGAGCGCGACGTCCCGCTGACCATCGGCGGCGAGACCTTCACCCCCGGCGACATCGTCTACTCCGACGACGACGGCATCGTGCTCGTCGCCGCTGGAGACAACCAGTAGAGCCCCGACCGGAGACCACGATCCACATCGAAGACCGGACACCCGCACAGCGCTGAGGAGCACCGCCATGCCGAAGCCCACCGCCGACTATTTCGCTCGCCTGGGTGCGCTCGTCGCCATCGACGACGCCGCGAGTCGTCCCACGCGCCCCGTCCTCGAGGCGTTCAGCGGGACGGAGATGGCGACCATCCCGGTCGCCACCGCCGACGATCTCGAGGTGGCGGTCGCTCGGGCCCGCCAGGCGCAGGAGGGATGGGCGGCCCGCACGCCGGCCGACCGCGCCGCGATCATCGACCGCTTCTCCGACCTGGTCCACCGCAACGCGGCGTCGCTGATGGACATCGCGCAGGCCGAGACCGGCAAGGCGCGCATCTACGCGCAAGAAGAGGTCATCGACGTCTCGATCACCGCGCGGCACTACGCGACGAACGGGCCCAAGCTGCTCGCCGATCGCAAGGTCAAGGGCATGCTTCCGGGCGCGACCAGCGTGCGCGTGCGCTACCTGCCCAAGGGTGTGGTCGGCATCATCAGCCCGTGGAACTACCCGCTGACACTGGCCGTGTCCGATGCGGTGGCCGCCCTGATCGCCGGCAACGGCGTCGTGATCAAGCCGGACAGCCAGACGCCGTACTGCGCGCTGGCCCTGGCCGAGTTGCTGTACGAGGCGGGTCTGCCGCGTGAGCTGTACGCCGTGGTGCCCGGGCCGGGAAGCGTTGTCGGGCAAGCAATCATGGCCAGCACCGACTACGTGATGTTCACCGGCTCCTCGGAGACCGGGGCCACCCTCGCCGAACAGGCCGGGCGTCGGCTCATCGGCTTCTCGGCCGAACTCGGCGGCAAGAACCCGATGGTCGTCACCGCGAGTGCCGACATCGCCAACGCCGTGCGCGGCGCGGCGCGCGCGTCGTACTCCAACTCCGGGCAGCTGTGCATCTCGATCGAACGGATCTACGTCGACAAGAAGATCGCCGACGACTTCGCCGAGCGGTTCGCCGCGTATGTCTCCACGATGAAGCTGTCGGCCTCCTACGATTTCAGCGCCGACATGGGTTCCTTGGCCTCGGCCGCCCAGATCGACACCGCCGAAGCGCACGTCGAGGACGCGGTCGCCAAGGGCGCGAAGGTGCTCGCCGGCGGCAAGCGTCGCGCGGACCTGGGCCCCTTCTTCTTCGAGCCGACGGTCCTCACCGACGTCAACGACGACATGGTGTGTTTCGCGAACGAGACCTTCGGACCGGTCGTCTCGATCTACCCGGTGGACTCCACCGACGAGGCGATCAAGCTCGCCAACGACACCGACTACGGCCTCAACGCCAGCGTCTTCGCCGGTAGCAGCGCCGAGGCGCAGGAAGTCGCCGAGCAACTGCGCGCCGGGACGGTGAACATCAACGAGGGTTACGCCGCGGCGTGGGCGTCGACGGCGGCCCCGATGGGCGGCATGGGTATCTCCGGCATGGGACGCCGCCACGGTGAGGAGGGCCTCCTGAAGTACACCGAGCCGCAAACCATCGCCGAGCAGCGGTTCATCGGCATCGACCGCATGCCGGTGGTCCCGACGAGCATCTACCGCGCCATTACGCCGACCGCCGTCCGCGCGCTGAAGTACCTGCCGGGGCGCTGAAAAACAGATCCCGACGCGCGCGTACTCCGCTCCCTGATCCGAAAGAACAGCAAAGCCGTTGGTCTGTGGGGTGCTCCGTCTGCTCCCTGAGGTGCGAGGAGCGCTAGCGACGAGCCACGAAGGGTCCCGCGACTTGGACTCGTCGGATCAGCGATCAGGCGCGGGTTCTCTGGAGCCGAGACGCGCGTTGCACTGCCGCATCGGTGTGAGCGTGGTTACGGTAGGCCCTGTGACTCGGAGCCCCCGCCTGCGCAGAGACCCCGTAACCCGATCCCGTCGGACGCGTCTGGGGGTGCTGACCGCGGCCGTCTCGGCTGCGCTCGTCGGCGCCCTGGTGTCCGCGCCCGCCGCCGACGCGGCACCCGGGCTGCGGGTGACGACCGTCGCCGACGGACTGAGCATCCCGTGGGGCGTCGTCGTCGCCCCCGACGGAACGGTGCTGACCGGCGAACGCTCGGGCCGGTTCGTCGCGGTGCGGCCGGGCGGGCAGCGCGTCAACGTGCGCGCCGACCTGTCGCGCATCTTCGCGCAGGGCGAGTCCGGGCTGATGGGTCTCGCCATCGATCCGCGGTTCGAACAGACCCGCCGCGTGTACTCGTGCCAGGCGGAGTCGACCGTGCCCGGCGCACCCGGGGTCCCGGGATCGTTGTCGAACATCCCCATCGAGTTCCCGCAGACCGGTCAGACCATCCAGGTCGTGTCCTGGCGGGTGGGCGCCGACTGGACTCAGATGGCCCGCGAACGAACTGTGCTGAGCGGCATTCCGGTCAACGCGTCGGGTCGGCACGGCGGTTGCGGTCTGGCGGCCACCGGCGACAGCCTCTGGGTCGGTACCGGTGACAACGCCACCCCGTGGATTCCGCAATCGCGGACGTCCCTGGGCGGCAAGGTGCTGCACATCAACCTCGACGGCACCCCGGCCCCGGGTAACCCGAACCCGCGCAGTCCGATCTACAGCCTCGGGCATCGCAACGTACAGGGCGTGGCGGTCCAGCCCGGCACCGGTCGCGTGTACGCCATCGAGCAGGGCACGAGCCGCGACGACGAGCTGAATCGCATCGTCGCCGGGGGCAACTACGGCTACAGGCCCGATCGCACACCGATCATCTACGACGAATCGGTGCCGATGACCGATCCGGTCCGGGTCCCCGGTGCGATCGGTCCGGTCTGGAGTTCGGGCAACGAGACGATCGCTCTGCCGGGGATCGCATTCCTGCCCGAAACCGGTTGGGGCGCATACAACGGCGGCGTCGTGCTGACGGCGCTCAAAGGCAAACGACTGGTGTTCCTGAAACTCTCCGACGACGGCCGGCGGGTGGTGTCGGAGACGCAGGCGCTGCAGGGCGCGCACGGCCGCTTGCGTGGCGTGGCCGTCGCGCCCGACGGTTCGCTGGTCCTGACGACCAGCGACGGCGAGGGCTCGGACCGTATCCTGCGCGTGCGTTCGGACGGCTGATCGTGTGCGACGACGCGATCGTCGAGTACGTCCACGACGAAGCCCGCCGGATGTCTCGTCGCACGGCGCTGCGCGTGGCGGCCGGTGTGGCAACCGGGATCTCGGCATCGGTGGCGGCAGGCACCGGGCTGGCGGCTCCGTCCCGCGGAGCGCCGGGTCGCGCGCCGGCGGGCCGGGTCGTCGACCTCACGCACACGTTGTCGCCGTCGTTCCCGGTGTGGCCGGGCAACCCGCCGATGGTGACGGTTCCGACGTCTCGTGTGCGAGGGCGTGATTCGGGCTTCTCGACGAACTGGGTCTCGTTCGCCGAACACACCGGCACCCACGTCGATGCACCGGCGCACAAGATCGGCGGCGGGATCAGCGTCGACCGTATCGACCCGGCCGACCTCGTCGCGCCGCTCGTGGTCATCAGCATCGAGTCCAGGGCACGCCGAGACCGGCGTGCCGAGTTGACCGAACGCGATGTCGCCGAGTGGGAGTCGAGGAACGGCCCGATCCCGCGGGGCGCGCTGATCGCGCTGCACACCGGGTGGCAACCACGAACCGGCGGTGCGGATGCCGCCGGCTTCTCGCCGGCCGCGGTCGGGATGCTCGTGGCCGAGAGGGGAGCCGTGGCCATCGGGACCGACACGCTCAGCGTCGACGTCCGCGGGGCCACCGGTGCCCACACGGCGATCCTCGGCAGTGGGCGCTACGCGGTCGAGGCCATGGCGAACCTGGAAGCCGTTCCGGCCCATGGCTCGACCGTGATCGTCGGCGCACCGAAGTTCGCCGGTGGTACCGGCGGTCCGGCGCGCGTGATCGCCATGGTGTGAATCGGACACAGAAAGGTCATCGATGACGACGCGCATCACCCGGTTCGACCGCGGACCCCACACCTTCGACGTCACCGACGAAGGTCCGATCGACGGTGAACCGATCGTGCTGTTGCACGGGTTCCCCCAGCGGGCCTCGTGCTGGGAACTGGTCGCGGAAATCTTGCACGACAACGGGTTCAGGACCCTCGCACCGGACCAGCGTGGGTACTCGCCCGGTGCTCGCCCCGCACGCCGACGGGACTACGTGCAGAGCGAACTGACCGCGGACGTGCTCGCCTTGCTCGACGCCGCAGGCCTCGTACGAGCCCACGTCGTCGGCCACGACTGGGGCGCACTCGTCGGGTGGGCGGTCGCCGCGCACCATCCCGATCGGGTGAAGACGCTTACCGCCCTGTCTGTTCCGCACCCAGGGGCCTTCCTGCGCTCGATGCGCCACGGACAGATCTTCCGGTCCTGGTACATGGCCGCCTTCCAGATTCCGGTCCTGCCCGAGAAGTTCCTCGGCTGGGCGATGCGAACACAACCGGACTTCGGGGAGCGGATGGGACTTCCGCAACCGTTCGCGTCGCGGATCGCCCGTGAGATCGGTGACTACGGCGCCCTTCCCGGCGCGCTGGGTTGGTATCGCGCGATGCCGCTCCCCGACAGGCGATCCGCGCCCCGGCGGGTCCGCGTCCCGACCACGTTCGTGTGGGGCGACGCGGACCCGGCGATCGGCGAGGAGGCGGCCCGCCTGTGTTCGGGGTGGGTCGACGCGAAGTACGAGTTCATCGCGTTGCGCGGTGCCGACCATTGGCTGCCCGAAGCGCACGCCGACGACGTTGTCGCCGCGGTTCTCGACCGGGTCGGCGATCTCGCCCCGGCGAACGGGTCGACCACCGCCCCGTCGGCGGCGGGACCGTCAGCGCAGGACTCGGCGTAACACGACGAAGACGATCAGCGCGACCACAGCTGCGAGCCCGGCATACGCGGGCGTGAGATTGGTGGTCGGGGGTTCGGTGGGCGAACCCGATCGCAACTGCGCGAAAGTCGCACGGGCGGCGTCTGATTCGGCGACCACATCGACCGGCGGGTGCGCGGGCGTGGGATCGGCGGGCGCGGGGGCCGAGGACGCGGTCGGGGCCGGCTTCGGGGAGTGCGTCACCGGCGGCTCGGGGGGCGACGCCGGGGTCGTGGCCGACGACACCTGAGGCGCTTCGGGTTCCGGGGTCGGAGTCGGCGGATCCACTGGCTCCGGGGCGGGCGGCGCCGACTTCGGCGGCGCCTTCTTGGCTGCCGACCTCTTCGCCGGTGCGGCCCCGGCGGCCTTTTTCGCGGGGCTCTTCTTGGCCGGCGCCTTTTTCGCGGGGCTCTTCTTCGCCGCCTTCTTCGGCGGGAGCTTGTCGCCGCCGGATTCGGCGGCCGCCGTCTCCGGCGAGGCCTTCTTCGCTACCGGCGCGGCGGGTGCGGCGTCGGGCCCGGAGGCGGACTCTTCCGGTGCGGCAATCGGGAACAGCGCCTGCTCGTCTTGGTTCGACTCACCGGCGGACGGCGTGGCGTTCGGATCCGGGTCGGTCATACGGCGCTCCCTCGCAAGTGTCCGGCAGGCGCCCGGCAACTGCTGCGCCGCGCGACACGTTCGCACCCATCCTAATGGTGTGCCCCGGAACCGGGCACCGGCGACCGGATCCCGCAGCCTGTTTCCACACGTACCGCTGATCGCTCGCCGATCTCACCCAAGCGGCCGCCGCCCACCGGCGCGGCGAGGACCCGGCTCGGACCGTGGGTCAGGAACGGACCCCGAGCCGTGCGAGGATGTCGGCGTCGACGGCTTCGAGTTCGTCGGCGATGGACTTGTGGGCGGTGCGGCGCTGACCGGCCGACATCGTCTCGGCGGTCTGCACCGCGACGTCCAGATTGTCGAGGCGCTTGGTCATCGCCGCGACGAAATCCGTGGAGTCGGAGCTGGTGTCCTGCGCGACGACCTTCTCCAGTGCCGTACGGGTGGTCGCGATCCGCGCGGACAGGGTCGCTCCGTGACCGCTGAACTGGCGCAACACCTCCGGTGAGACCCCCGCGCGGTTCGCCTGCAGTGTGGAGAGCTGTTCGCGTCCGGCGACCGCGGCCCGGTAGACGACGGGTGCGGCGATCGGTGCCACGAGCCGGGCGACGGTGAGGTAGCGCTTCACGCTGGCCGGGCTGAGAGCCTTCGCGTCGGCCGCGGCCTGCGCCTCGACGGCGAACTTCTTCGCCTCGGCCTTGCTCACCTTCGTCTGGGACTTGGCGAGCTGCTTGGCGGTCTTGCGCTCGGCCTTCATCTCCTTCTGGAAGTACTTGTGCTCGTTCTTGCGCCGGGCCTTTTGTTCCTTGCGCCGCGACTTGGCGTCGAACTTGGCCTCCAGCTTGGCTTTCGCCTTGAGAGCCTTGGCCTCTGCCTTGCGCTGAGCACGAGTCGTACCGTCGGAGGAGAACAATCCCATCGAATGCCCTTTCGCTGCTGCCGAGAAGACCGCAGTCGACCCCCGGCCTGCTCTCGTTCCGCTCCCGGCGCCGGTGTCGACCGGCTCGCTCGATCGCGTCCGGCGCCGCACTTCGTGGCCCCGCTCGCTTCGCTCCCGACGTCAGGCGCGCGTGATAACAAGTACAAGCATGACATGTGGTTGTATCCGACCACGTGTCCGTCCGTTCGAGCCCGGAAAGGGATGGCGTGGTCCCTGTCGTGTTGTCGCCGCGCGACCTCGCCGGTTGCGAGCACCGGGTCGCCCTCGACTTCGCGCACGACAGACGTCCCGCCGACGAACCCGATCCGCCTGGCGTGCAGCGTCGCAAGGAGGCCGCGGCCGACCATCGGGCGGCGATCCGCGAGCTGCTCCGCGGGGTACACAGCGATCAGCCGGGCGCGTTCGTGGTCGTCGACGCCGATGCGAGCACCGCTGAGCGCGCCGCGGCCACGCTGCGTGCCTGCGACGCCGGGGCGTCGTGGATCTGGAACGCGACCCTGCCGACCGACCGGGAGCACGGGCGCCGTGGCCATTCCGAACTGCTGGTGCGGGTGGGGGACGGCTACACACCGGTCATCGTCGTCAATCACCGGGTCAGCCAGCCGGCGAAATCGACGCCGGAACCGGACGGGCGTGCGCCCAGCCTGGTGACCAGTCCGTTCTGGATGTGGGCACCGAGCCCCGACCCGTATCGGACCGGCCGGCCGAACCGACGGGACAACCTCCGGCTGGCTCATCTCACCGCCATGCTCGTGGAGATCGGCAGGGCGTCGTCGACCGACACGACGGAGTTGCGCGGCGGCGTGATCGGCGTGGACGCGGACTGCATCGTCGTCCTGGACACCGGGGCGATGCTCGGGGACTACTCGGCGATCCTCGAGCATCGGCTCGCGGTCGCGGGCGGGAAGGTCCCCACCGAGCCCCGCCGGATCAGCGAATGCCGTTCGTGCCCGTGGTGGGTGCGCTGCGGACCGGAGCTCGAGGAGAAGCGCGACGTCAGTCTCGTGGCGAGCGGCAACCAGGGTTCGGTCCTGATCGACGCAGGGATCACGACGATCGACGAACTGGCCGCACAGCGCGGGGCCCCACCGGAGGGCTGGCCGGGCGGCGTCCGGTTCGGCGACGCGATCATCAACGCGATCGCCTGGCTCACCGGCACCGAGCTCGTCCGGCGCGTCGACTCGCCGCGGGTCCACCGCGCCGACATCGAGATCGACGTCGACATGGAGAGCTACGGCGAGCACGGGGCGTATCTGTGGGGGACACTGCGCACCGACACCACCGATCCTGAAGTGCCCGTCGAGTACCGCCCGTTCGTCACCTGGGACCCGCTGCCCACGCGCGACGAAGCGCGGTCGTTCGCCGAGTTCTGGGGATGGCTCATGGCCGAACGCGCCGCCGCCCGCGAGGCCGGGAAGACGTTCGCGGCCTACTGCTACTCCCAGCAGGCGGAGAACCGATGGCTGCTGGGCTCGGCCGACCGGTTTGCCGGCGAGCCGGGCATCCCGGCGCGCGCCGAGGTCCAGGCCTTCATCGCATCGTCGGAATGGGTGGACATCTACGAGGCGGTCGGCGAGAACTTCATCTGCCCGCGGGGCAAGGGCTTGAAACGAGTGGCGCCGGTCGCGGGGTTCTCGTGGCGCGACGACGACGCGAGCGGCGAGGCGTCGATGGAGTGGTACCGGGCGGCTGTCGCGCTCGGGGGCGGGCGCCCCGACGACGGGCAGCGCCGGCGACTTCTCGAATACAACGAAGACGATGTCCGTGCCACAAAAGTGTTGCGCGAGTGGATGACCGACGGCGCGGCCGCGCAGGTGCCCCACGAGCGGGATCTGCTCGACCGGTTCCGGGCGAGCTGACGACCGCAGCCGACCGCTGGGTCGAACGTCTCGTCGCCGCGTGTCAGGGACGCATCGAGCGCAACGAGTCGAGGAACGACCCGCTGCCGAGCAGGGCGACGGCGCCGAGCAGCAACAGTGCTCCCGGCGCCACGCCGAGGACGAACTTCCGCACCGACGTCAACGTCGAGTCCCCCGGCACACCGGGGGATGCCTGCGGCGGATCGACCGGCGGACCCGCGGCACCCGCAACCGTCTGCGAGGTGTCGGTGCCGTCGGATTCGACGTCGGTGGCGGGCTGGGGAGAACGACGATCGGTGTCCGGCCCGCTCGCGGGGCCGGAGTCCGGAGTCGGCCCGGTCGAACCACCTCCACCAGGAAGGGCGACCGACGGTACGTCGGCGACGGCCGGACCGGTGTTCGCGGGGCCCCCGGCCGGGTCGGACCCGCTCACATCGCCATCGGACGCCGAGGGAGCGTCCTCCTCCCGGCGGGTGCCGCGGGACGGGTCGTCACCGTCGCCATCGCTCCCGGACGTGGTCTCGCGCCCGGACGCCGACGGATCCGGATCGTCGGTACTGGTCGTGGTCGTGGTCGTGGTCGTGGTCGTGGTCGTGCTGGTGGTCTCGCTCGTCGTGTCCGACGTCCCTGGCATGGGCGACGATCCACAACCGCAGTCCGTGGGATGGGACGGTGCGGAGGACTCGTCCGTGGTTTCGGGATCGGTGGTCTCGGGGTCCGTGGTTTCGGGTTCGGTCGTCTCGGGGTCATCGGTCGCCGAGCCCGCGGGTGTGTCGGTGTCGGTGTCGTCGACTTCGTCCGTGTCATCGGGATCGCTGTCGGAGTCGGAGTCGGAGTCGGAGTCGGTGTCACCCGCCCAGTCGGCGCCTGGCGCATCGGGGCCGGGTGGGGCTGTCGACGCAACTCCGGGCGCGACGACGATGAAGAGGATCGCCGCGAGAGCGATCAGAAGGACGGCGAGACCACGCGGCTTGGCACGGGCGCCGCGGGGGGTCGGGAGACGGTGGCTCATCGTTCGTCAGGCGTACAGTCGAGGGGGTGAAACATCGTCGCTGACACCATGCGGCGGATCGACGCGCACCGCGGGCCGAACCCGAATGTTCATCTGACGGTTCCGCGTCGGCAACCCATGACCCCCATGAATGTGAAGAACGCCACACTATCGATCGTTACACCATCTTCACAGGTGATACGCGCAGAGCGCGGCGGTCCGGTACTTTCTGATCGTACCGATCGTTGCAACGGCCGTGTACAGCGGACTTTAATGCTTGCAAATTCAAATTTTGCGTTTCGGAGAAGATTGTCATGACTTCAGGAGGGGCGGAGAAGCCTATGGGCGACACCGGACGCACCGACTCCGATCGTTCGAGGACGACGGACGCGGATGCTCTCGACCCCGGGCTGTTCGCCCGGCGGCTCGAGGAACTGTTCCGGACGGTTCCTGGTCCGAACGGTAGGGCGTACAGCGCGAAGGCGATCGCGGCGCGATCGACCGAGCGGGGGTTCCGACTCGGCGAGTCGTATCTGAGCCAACTGCGATCGGGGAAGGCCAAGTCTCCCTCGTTCCGCACGGTGGAGGGCATCGCGGCCGCTTTCGGGGTCGACGTGCACTACTTTCTCGAGGATCGGGCCGCGCAGCGTACCCGCGACGAGATCGATCTGATGCGGTTGCAGGCCGACACGAACGTCCAGCTGGCGGCCTTCCGCCTGGCCGGGTTGTCGAGTGATTCGGTCACGGTGGTGAACGAGCTGATCAAGGTGCTGCGCGAGCAGCAGGGTCTGCCCAAGGATCCGCCGGACGTGATCGCGGCCGGTCTGAGCGACACCAAGCCGTCGGCCGATTCGCGGCTTCGCGTCGTCGGAGACCACAGCGACGACTGACCGCCGGTGAGGCGTTCGCGGAGCCATTCGTTCCGGACCGAGGGGTGTCGGCCCGGACAGGCCAGCGAAGTCGATCGCCGCGGCTGTATTCCGGCGTGGTACGCGCTTGTGATTCGATGAGCTCATGCGTCGATCCGAGCGCGCATTGCGCGCGTTGTGCCGCGCCGAGCTGAAGGGGCTCGATCTCGATCTGCCCCTCGACGTGGCTCAACTCTGCGAACGGTACGGTGACCGTCGCGGTCGGCCCATCCGGTTGATCGAGCATGCATTGCCCGCGGGGGTTCCCAACGGCATCTGGCTGGCCGCGACCGACGCGGACTACTTCTTCCACCAGGCCCACACCTCACGCTTGCACCGCAACCAGATCGTCGTCCACGAGTTCGGCCATCTGATCGCCGGCCATCAGATCCTCGGTGAGGCCTCGGCGGCGGGGATCGCCGCCCTGACGCAGGACGAGTCGGCAGCCGCGCTCCGGCGCACGTGCTACTCCGACGACGCCGAGTGGGAAGCCGAGATGCTCGCCTCGTTGATTCTCGGCTGGGCCGAGGACGCCGGCACCGGCGTCGGGAGCACCGCGTCGCACGGCGAACTGCGTGGACTCCAGAAACTGTTGGGGGGTCATCGCGGATGGCTGTGACACGCCGGTCGGTTGCGGCACCGGGAAGAATGTGAGTCCCTGTTGGGCGTGATCACTGTCGCGGGCGGGGGCCCGACGGTCAATCTGCTGGCCTCCGGGGTGGACGTCGGGATCGGCGCGGTCAACGCCGTCGCCGCGGTCGTCTTCGCCCTCGCGTTCTGTTGGCGCCTCGATCAGATCCGCCGTGCGGGATGGGGGTTGCAGCCGCTGGCGATGATGATCGCCGTGGCGGCGCTGACCCTCGCATTCGTCGTCGTCGACGACTCGGTCGCCGACGTGCTCAACGAGGTCGGTTTCACCGGCCTGTCGAGGGTGGCGTTCTACGCGCTCCTCGCGATCGGGGTCGCGGCGCTCGTGGTGGTGTTCTTCTTCCCCGGCAAGGTCACGCGCGAACGCCGGGCCGGATGGGAGGCGTTGCCCCTCGTCGTGGCACTCGTCGGGCTGCAGGTGACCATGCTGGTCATCCCGGTCGAGATCCGGACCGCGACCATCGACGAATGGACCGTCCAGAACTGGGGTTTCGCGCTGTTCATGCTGATCGCCAGCGGCTACCTCGCCTACGGCTTCGTCGCCTGCGTCAACAGCGTCCGCAAGTTCTATGCGACGGCGGACGGCTATCTCCGTGTGTCCCTTGGCCTTCTGATGACGGGTCTGACGTGTCTCGCGGTCGGCGCGGTCTGTCAGATCGTGTTCGTGATCGTGTCCGCGACGAACGTCGTTCGGTCGCCGTGGCTCCTGACGACGAATCGGGCCGTCGCCATCGTCGGCGTCGTCACGTTCCTGATGGGGATCAGCTATCCGATGGTCTACGCGCGGGTTCAGTCGGTCGCGGCCAACCGGCGTCGTCGACGCCTCGACGCCGAACTCGTGCCCCTGTGGCGACTGGTGACCGACGCGGTCCCCGAAGTGGTGCTACCGGATGCCGGCCGGCTGACACCGACCACCCGATTGCATCGGCGCGTCGTCGAGACCCGAGACGCGTTGACGCAGTTGAGTCCTCGGGTCCCGGCGGTGTTCGGGTATGCCGAACCCGAGGTGCAGGCGAGGCTGTTGCGGGCCGCCGTGGCCGGACACGATCCGCGTGAGGGTGACGGCGGTGCCGTCCGAGACCTGGCGCCGGCCGATGGCGAGAGTCTCGAAGCTGATGCCGTGCCGTTGATCAGACTGGCCCGGGCGCTCGACGCCGTGCAGTTGGTCGAGGAGCCGGCCGACCGGTGACGCGCCGGCCGGCCCTCGAACAGGCGAAGTCGCCTCAGGTGAATCCAACGAGTCGGTCGGACTAGCGCGGCGCCATCCGGATCGCGCCGTCCATGCGGATGGTCTCTCCGTTGAGGTAGTTGTGCGCGACGATGAATTCCGCCAATTGCGCGTACTCGTCGGGCTCGCCGAGACGTTGCGGAAACGGGATGCCCTCGGCGAGGGTCTTCTGGAACTCGGGGGTGACACCAGCCAGCATCGGCGTGCTGATGGTGCCGGGGGCGATGGTGCACACGCGCACGCCGACGCGTGCGAGGTCGCGAGCCGCCGAGATGGTCATCGCGTGCACACCACCCTTCGACGCCGCGTAGGCGATCTGACCGATCTGGCCTTCGAACGCGGCCACCGATGCGGTGTTGATGATGACGCCGCGCTGACCGTCGCCGTCGATGGTGGACTCTTCCTGCATGCGGTTGGCGGCCAGTCGCATGACGTTGAAGGTGCCGACCAGGTTGATGTCGATGACCTTGCGGAAGAGGTCGAGCTCGTGCGGTCCCTTCTTGCCGAGTATCCGTGCGGCCCAGCCGACGCCGGCGCAGTTGACCGCGACACGCAGCGGTGTCCCGGACTCGGCGATGGTGTCGATGACGGCCTGGACCTGGGTCTCGTCGGTGACGTCGGCCGCGACCAGCGTGACTCCGTCGGTGGGCGCGGCCTTGTCGATCGAGGCCTGCAGGTCGAGGCCGAAGACCTGGGCGCCGGCTGCGGCGAAACGCCGTGCGGTGGCCGCACCGAGGCCGGAGGCCCCGCCGGTGACCAGTACGGAAGCGCCTGAAACGTCCATGTGTGAGGTGATCCTTTCGCGGTACCCGACCCGTTCTCCTGCCGGCCGCGCCGCCGTCGTCGGCGACGCCGCTCCGGCTCGTGCTGCAGTTTCACGATAGTCAGACGGCTCGCACCAACCGCGAAAGACCCCCTGAATTACCGAACGAGCGCTCGGACGCCCTCGTCGGAACGGAGGCGGTTCTCCCGGCGGATCAGCACGATGCCGATCCCGGTGATGATCACGACTGCACTGAGCGTGCCGGCGATCACGGGCACCGACGCACCGATCAGACCGTCGGTGATGAGCGAGGCCGCGAACGCGAAGAAGAGAACTGCCGCGCCGATCGCGATGACGCGCTCGGGGAGGTGGCGGCCGAGGAGCACACCCACGCCGATGGCGAGAGCGTCGGCGGCGACCATGCCGAGCGTGGACCCGATCCAGACCCCGAGCCAGTCGTTGTCGGTGGCCAGCGTGATGGTCGCGAGCATGGTCTTGTCGCCCAGTTCGGCGAGGAAGAACGCCGACATGACGGCGAAGAACACCGAGGCGCCGACGCGGGTCGCCCGGTTGGACTCCTCGTCGTCGAGCCGGTCTCCGCGCAGCGTCCAGAGGCCGAAGACAAGCATCGCCAGGCCGGCGAGGATCGTCAGGAGCGTGGTGGGTATCGACAGACCGAGGAAGTGGCCGAAGAACACCGAGACCGCGTGCACTGCGGTTGTGGCCACAGTGATCGCGAGGAGGATGACCCACCAGCGATAGCGCAGGGCGTAGGTCATCGCCATCAGCTGTGACTTGTCACCGAGTTCGGCCACGAAGATCACGCCGAAGCTGAGGAGCAGGGCGGCAATCACGGACGCCAGGTTAGTCAGCGCTAACTCGCGGACGCAACTCGTCGAAGACCCGTATTTCCGCAGGTAGGGACATCAAAATCAGATGTTCGGGGACCCGTATCCGCGGTCGGTGACCCGTCGTACGGCCTTCGGGCGGCCGCCCCGCCCTACGCTGCGAGAAGCATGGCCAGCACCGCGGTGTCGGGGTCGGCGTTGGGGTCGATACCCACCTGATTGCGGAGGTTGACCACCGTGCCGTCGGCCTCCGCCTCGGCCCATCCCGCCCGGTGTTCGAGCCCGAGTTCGGGGAGTCCGGGCAGCAGCACGCACCCGGAGGCGACCTGGGAACACTCGGGCAGGGACGGGCGCGTCTGCGACGGGGGATGCAGCATGACCAGCGCCGGCGGATTGTTCAGGAAGCGGCCCGCCTCGACGAAGCTGTCGTCGACGACATTGCCGATCGCGACCATCATCCCGACGGTGTCCGCCTCACCCTGCTCCGGACGCTGCTCGACCACGCCGAAGATCGTCGTCGTGGGCAGGAAACCCGGCCGGCAGGCGATCCGGACCGAGGCCACCAGCGTCTGCGTCCACTCGAGCGTCGACTCCGGCCAGCGGCCCGAGATGAGAATGCCGTTCAGCGTGCCCTCGTGCTGGAACGGTGTGAGGCCGATCGGAATCGATTGCATCATGTCCTCCTCCGACCCGGGCACGACCTCGGGTGATCCACGGACTGGGGACCGACGGCCGACCCTGGTGAGAAGACCTTCCACCGGTGGCGAGGCGTCGACAACTCGAAACACCGTGTTGTGATGGATCTTTAACATGCGAACGAACGACAGCGGTGGTCGCGGAGCACTGTCCCCGCCGGTGGGGGCGACGACACCAGGCACACTGGACCGGTGAAGAACTCGCCCCCGCTGCGACCCATGGAGTTCGCGTCCGTCGCGATCTTCGGCGGACTGACCGTCGCGGCGGTGGTCATCGCGTCGGTCATCCCACTGGCCCAGGCCGCCGGACTGCTCGCCCCGGTGCCGCTCGCACTCATCGCGGCGCGTACGCGGCCGCGGGCCCTGGTCACCGCCACGGTCGCCACCACCGCGGTCGCGTTCGCGATGGCGGGCACCGGCGCGATGGCAACCGTCCTCGGATCCGCGCTGGTCGGCGGCCTGGTCGGCGACATCAAGCGCCGGGGCCGGGGGATCGGTGTGCTCGGGGTCGCCACGCTGGTCGCCTCGCCGGTGCTCGGTGGGATCTCCGTGCTGATCCTCCTGATCCTGGTGCCGCTGCGTGAGCTGACGATCGAGGCGATGACCAACTCCATCCACGGCGTCGCGAAGTGGCTGCACGGATGGGGCCCGACCGGCGGCGTCGCCGATGGGCTCGACGCCATGAGCCGGAGCATCGCCGACGACTGGTGGGTGTGGGTCTGGGTGTCGGGAACCCTCGGCACCGCGATCTCGCTGCTCGTCGCGTGGTGGATCCTCGGTTCCGTGATCAGCAGGCTGCGGGACGTGCCGAGCGAGGACACACTCGACGCCGTCCCGTCGGGGTTCGCCCCGGCCGCGGTGGTCGCCGCGGCCCACGATCCGGGCATCGCGCCGCTTCCGCTGGTCTTCGAACGCGTCGGGTTCGCCTACGCACCGGAGGCGCGCCCGGTGCTGCACGACATCGACCTGCGGATCGATCCCGGTGAGTTCGTCGCCGTCGTCGGCGCCAACGGTTCCGGGAAGTCGACGCTGGCGAAGATCCTGGCCGGGCGTGACCCGTCCACCGGTGTGGTCCACCGGCCGGGCCTGCCCGGTCTGGGCGCGCACGGCGGGACCGCGCTCGTCCTGCAGCGTCCAGAGATACAGATGCTGGGTTCCCGCGTCGCCGACGATGTCGTCTGGGGTCTGCCGCCCGGCGTCGACGTCGACGTCGAAGCACTGCTCGACGAGGTCGGTCTCGCCGGACTCGGTGACCGGGAGACCACGGACCTGTCCGGCGGTCAGCAGCAGCGGCTCGCGATCGCCGCGGCGCTCGCCCGTGATCCGCAGCTCCTCATCGCCGACGAGGTGACGTCCATGGTCGACCCGGAAGGCCGGGGACAATTGCTGGCGCTGCTGGCGGGCCTCCCGGCACGCCGGGGGATCGCCGTCGTCCTGGTGACGCACCGCGGCAGCGAGGCGGCGGCGGCCGATCGGGTGATCCACCTGGCCGGGGGACGCCTCGTGCCGCACGCGCCCGACTGGATGCCGGGTCCCGACGCCGACCTGGGCGCGCCGAACCCGCGCCCGTCGCCCCCGCCCGCACCGACCTCGCGGATCGGCGGGCCGCTCCTCGTGCTCGACCAGGTGGGTTACGCGCACCTGCCGGGCTCACCGTGGGAGGTCGTTGCCCTGCAGGACATCTCGCTGACGGTCTACCGCGGCGAGGGACTCCTCGTCGTCGGCGGCAACGGATCGGGCAAGACGACACTCGCGTGGATCATGGCCGGCCTGCTCCCGCCCGGGACCGGTACCTGCCGTCTGCTGGACATCCACGAGAAGATCACTCCCGGAGCGGGTTTCGACGCCGGAACGCCGATGACGGAGCGGGTCGGCGCGGTCGGACTCGGATTCCAGCACGCGCGTCTGCAACTGCAGAAGGTCACCGTCGCCGACGAGATCATGGCGGCCGGTGGGGAAAAAGTGGGCACCGCCGAGGTCGCCCGGGTCCTCGAACTCGTCGGGTTGCCGCGCCGGATGGCGGTCACCAAGGTCGACGCGCTGTCGGGTGGACAGATGCGGCGTGTCGTGCTGGCCGGTCTCATCGCGCGCCATCCCGACCTGCTGGTCCTGGACGAGCCGCTGGCCGGTCTCGATCCGCCGGCACGCGAGGAGATCGTCGCACTGCTGGCCCGGCTCCGCGCCGACGGGATGACCATCGTGATCATCTCGCACGACTTCGAGTCGTTGGAGTCGGTGTGTACCCGGCGCGTCAGGCTGGTCGACGGGCGTCTCCTGCCCGATTCGCAGCAGATGATCGACCAGGCACCCGGCTGGGACGGAGGAACCCGATGACGATGCGTACCGTCCCGCTGCGGCAGGTTCCCGGCGACTCGTTCGTGCACCGGCTGTGGGCGGGGACCAAACTCGTGATCGTGCTGATCCTCGGGATCATGACCTGGGTACTGCCCTCGTGGCCGGCGCTGGGCATGGTCGCCGCGGTGGTGGTGATCACCGCCCTCGTCGCGGGAATCCCGTTGGGCGCCATACCTCGTCCGCCGTGGTGGTTCTGGGGTCTGATCGGCATCGGTGTCGCGTTCAACGTGTCGTTCGCCGGCATCCCCGGCGCCCTGGTCTTCCTACGCGCGATCACCTTGGCACTCGTCCTCGTCGCCAGTTCGATCCTCGTCATCTGGACCACTCCCATGGCCGACGTGGCGCCGGCGCTGGCGCGGCTGATGCGCCCGCTGCGGTGGCTCCGGCTGCCCGTCGATGAGTGGGCGGTCGCGATCGCGTTGTGCCTCAGAGGTCTTCCGCTGCTCATCGAGGAGTTGCGCATGCTGCGTGCGGCGCATCGCCTCCGGCCGACGGCCAAGGGCCGCAGCGACCATCCGTCGGCGGAGATGGGGATCATGGATCTGATCACCGCGGCGATGTCGTCGGCGCTCCGACGCAGCGCCGAGATGTCCGAGGCGATCACCGCCCGCGGCGGCACCGGCCGCCTGACCGCCCATCAGGCCGGCCCCGGGCGCGCAGATGTGGTGGCGCTCATCGTCATCGGCCTGGCCTGCGCGGTCGCCATCACGGTCACGCTCGTTCTCTGAGGGCGACACTCGTAAGCTCGCTCCTCAGTATCTGCGGCCCGACGGCCGTCGTGGACCGCGACGGAATTCGTTGTCTCGGAGCGGGCCCACCCACTGCTCCCTGAGGAGGCCGGAGCTTGCGGAGGCCGTCACGAAGGGTCCTGGTGAGATGCGTCGCCAAACCCTTCGTGGCTCGTCGCTAACGCTCCTCGCACCTCAGGGAGCAATGGATGTGTCGCACTCTCGGATCAGGGAGCAGGGGGGCTTCGCCTCGCACGTCGGGGGAGCAGGGGTTTGCTCGCAGCAGAGAACGTGGCCCCGAACAACAAACAGCGCCGGTCACCCGAAGGTGACCGGCGCTGTTGAGGTTCGGCGAACCGGGATCAGGCCGGGACGACCAGGCCGCTGCCCTGGCTCTTCGCGCGGGCGAGACGCTCGTTGGCGTCGGCCCAGTTCACGACGTTCCACCACGCCTTGACGTAGTCGGGCTTGACGTTCTGGTAGTCGAGGTAGAAGGCGTGCTCCCACATGTCCAGCATGACGACCGGGATGATCGCGGCAGGGATGTTGCCGCTCTGGTCGGTCAGCTGCAGGATGACGAGCTTGCCGCCGATGGTGTCGTAACCCAGGATCGCCCAGCCCGAACCCTGCAGGGTGGTGGCGGCGGCGGTGAAGTGGGCCTTGAACTTGTCGAAGCCACCGAACTGTTCGGTGAGGGCGGCCGCGAGGTCGCCGTCGGGCTCGCCACCGCCGTTGGGCGACAGGTTCTTCCAGAAGATGGAGTGGTTGGTGTGACCGCCCAGGTGGAACGACAGGGTGGCGGAGAGTCCGTAGACCTTGCCGGCGATGCTGTCGTCGTCGCGGGCCGCGGCCAGCTTCTCCAGGGTGTCGTTCGCGCCCTTGACGTAGGTGGCGTGGTGCTTGCTGTGATGGAGCTCCATGATCCTGCCGGAGATGTGCGGTTCCAGTGCCGCGTAGTCGTAATCGAGATCCGGCAAGGTGTATTCAGCCACGATGTTCCTCTCTGAGGTGCTACTCGTTTCCCTGTCCACGCATGGCTCCGACGACTCCGCCGGGCGCCACGCGAATGCTTCCAGCCTTCCCCAGAGCATGGGTGATTGCAACAATCCCGCGCCAAGAAACATCAAGTGCGGTTGAGATGTCAACGACGCGAGAGTGCGTCGGCTGAGAGTTGACCAGGCCGCATCGAGGCGGCTGGGTTCAGATGAGGATGAGCAGGATGAAGACCGCGATGAGCGCGAGAATGGTCAGGGCGCTTGTGCGGCAACTCCTCGCGACGTCGTAGTTGGCGCCTGGAGCGGTCCGACCGAGCCCGGGGGCGCGTCGGAGATCTCCGGTCGCGTGCGTCGCCATCGTCGCCTCTCGTCCCTGGAACGGCTGCACATCCCTGCTGGCGGACGGGCCGCGATGGCGTACGAGTGATCGGTATCACAGTGCCACGGATGTGACCGCCATCATAAACAGACTCGAACGGTCAGCTCAACTCGTCGTCGCCGGGCCGTATCCCACCGCGCGTAGACTTGGCGCATGTCATGGCTCGACCAGCTCTTCGCCGCCGGTTCACGCAAACAGGATCTCGTCGCCGCCGACGCTGCACTGCCCGGCCGCTCGTCCGAGATCACGGTCCCGGGCGAGCACCTCGTTCTCGGAACGCCGATGCGGGGTCGGGCCGAGGCCGACGGCTCCCACGTACACGGCATCGGACGCTTCGACGACGGCCTCGACGCGATCGTCCTGGCCGGTGGCTGCTTCTGGGGGATCGAGGAGATCTTCTGGCAGGTCCCCGGTGTGTACACGACTGCCGTCGGATACGCGGGCGGTTACACGCCCAACCCGACCTATGAGGAGACCTGCACCGCGCGGACCGGTCACACCGAGTCGGCGCTGGTGGTCTTCGATCCGGCCGTCGTCGATCTCGAAGGCCTGCTGAAGGTCTTCTGGGAGTCGCATGACCCGACGCAGGAGATGCGTCAGGGCAACGACATCGGCACCCAGTACCGGTCAGCCGTGTACGCCCTGACCGACGCGGACCTTGACGTCGTCCGCAGCACCGCCGCAACCTTCCAGACCGCACTCGACGCTGCGGGCGAGGGTGCGATCGCCACCGAGATCAAACCGCTGGCGCAGGCGGGCGACGGACGGTTCTACTACGCCGAGGACTACCACCAGCAGTATCTGGCGAAGAATCCGCATGGATACCGCTGCCATGCCGCGACCGGTGTCGCCTACCCGGCCTGACGTCGCGGTGCGCCGCCGTACCCACAGGTCGCAGACCCGACGAGACACGCGGTGACCGAACGGATCTCGCTGCGGCAGTGGAATCGCACCCTGCTGCAGCGTCAGCACCTGCTCACCCGCGTCGCGGAGGACGCCATCGAGGTTCTGGACCGCTGCGTCGGACTGCAGTCCCAGGACCCGCGGGCGGCGTTCTTCGGATTGTGGTCGCGGATCGCGGATTTCGATCCCCTCGAGCTGGACGATCTGCTCACCGACCGCGAGGTCGTGCGCATGACGCTGCTGCGCGCGACGATCTTCCTGATCGACGCCGAGGACGCACGCTGGATTCGTCCACTCGCCGAGCCCACGCTGCGGCGTGGACTCACCGACATCCACGCCCAGCGACTGGTGAACGCCGACCCGACGCAGGTCGTGCGGTCCGCCGCCGAGATTCTGGCGGGTCGCGAACTCGCCGTCGCCGACCTCGGGAGCGAACTGGTTGCCCGCCATCCGGCGGAAGATGCGTCGACCCTGACCGCCATCGCACGGTGCGGGCTGCCACTGGTCCAGGTCCCCCCGCGTGGTTTGTGGCGCGGGCGGGGCGCTCCGACGTACCGCCTGTTCGACGAGTGGGCCGGCCCGGGCGTGCCGGCCGTCGTCGACGACGAAGCCCGTGCCGATCTCGTCCGGATGTATCTGCGCGGGTTCGGCCCGGCAACCGTGAAGGCCATCCAGACGTGGTCCGGGCTCACCCGGTTGCGACCCCTCGTCGAAAAGCTGGAGGCCGACTGGGAGCTCGTCCGGCTCGACGGCCCGAACGGCGAGGTTCTCTACGACCTCGACGGTCTCGCCCTCGCCGACCCGGATGCGCCGGCGCCGGCCCGGCTGATCGCCCCCTTCGACCACGTGATCGGCGCCCAGGCCGACCGAATCCGGGTCGCCGACCCGGAGATGTACCGGCGCACCGTGACTCCCAATGGCCGGTCGCCCGGATTCGTGTTCCTCGACGGATTCCTCGCGGGGACATGGTCTCTCGACGCCAAGGACGTTCCGGCGGTCGAGTACCTGCGTCCGGTGACCGCCGCCGAACGGCGCGAGGTCGACGCCGAGGTCGATCGGCTCCGTGAATTCCTGGTCGATACCTGAAGCTCGGAGCGGCAGGGCCCGGCAGATGTCGCACATCGTGGCGCCGAGCGCAACGACACACTACGTCTGCGGACCGGATCGAAGGAGCCCGCGACTCAATCGCCGGTGCGCGGGTTCCGCGAGGTGATGCAGTAGCGGCGACCGACCGGATCCGCCATCGTCGTCCAGTGCGGGAAGTGCTCGATCGCGCGGGCGCCCCAGTCCTCGTGCCGTGCGACCTCGTCGGGGACGGAATTCGTGGCGATGTCGAGGTGCGCTGTCGCCACATCGTTGTCTGACTCATCCTGCTTGCGCTGCAACAGGATTCCTAGGGTCACCGCGGGGTCGCGGCGAAGCGCGACCAGCTCGGGCCGACCCCGGGGCTTCGTCGGCCAGCCGGTGAACCCGGTCCAGAAGTCGACCTCGGCGTCGAACATGCCGGCGGGGATGTCGATGCACAGCTGGTCGATGATGCTGATGGTGTCGCCGGGCCAACGGATGGGCCGCGACCGCTTCGATTCGCCCTCCCACGGCACGAGGCAGAACACGAAACCGGCGGGTGACCGGAGGGTGAGGTGAGTCCCGGCGTCGACGACGAGGGTCGCACCGAGTGCCTGTGCCTCGGCGGTGGCGGCGTGCGGGTCGTCGGTGTGGATGTCGAGGTGGACTCCACCCGGTCCGTCGTCGATCCGCTGGACTCGCAGATGCGGGTCGCCGTAGAAGGGCTCCAGCGAGGCGAACTCGCGGTGCTCACCCCGCGGCGGGGAGACCGTGCTGCCCGAGATCGCGCGCCAGAAGGTCACCTCGCTGCCGAACACCTCCGCGGGGAAGTCGAGGAATGCGCTGAGCCACCGCACCTGCACCCGGCAGATTCTACGGTGCGTCCCACGTCGCGGACTGTCGCGGCGCGTGGGAAAACAGCAGGCGGGTCGCCGTCGTTACACTCGGACAGATGACTGCAGGACCGCTGGGGGCGGTGGGGAAGAAATTCTCGAAGGCGCGGACCGAGCAGGTCGCGGTCGTCCGTCTCGACGGCCCGATCGGGATCGCGGGGATGGGCAAGCACGGCGTCAACACCGAGTCCGTCGAGCCGGTTCTGAAGAAGGCATTCGCCACGGAGCGATTGCGGGCCGTCGTGGTCGTCATCAACTCGCCCGGTGGCTCGCCGGCACAGTCGGAGTACATCGCCGAACGCATCCGCCAGCTGTCGGCGGAGAAGGGCGTGCCGGTCCTCGCGTTCTGTGAGGACGTCGCGGCCTCCGGCGGCTACTGGATCGCCTGCGCGGCCGACGAGATCTTCGCCGCCCACACCTCCATCGTCGGCTCGATCGGGGTCGTGTCGTCGGGCTTCGGTTTCTCGGCGGTGCTCGACCGCTTCGGTGTGCAGCGCAGGCTGTACACGACCGGCGAGAACAAGGCGCGACTCGACACCTTCTCGCCCGAACAGCCCGAGGACGTCGAATGGCTGAAGGAATTGCAGGCACAGCTGCACGAGGCGTTCATCGCGTGGGTCAGGCAGCGCCGCGGTAAAAAGCTGACCGCTTCCGACGCGGAACTCTTCAACGGCGACGTGTGGATCGGTCACCGCGCCGCGGAACTCGGGGTCGTCGACGGGATCGGCGTGATGCGCTCGGTCGTCGCCGAGCGGTACCCCGACGCCGAGATCACCGTCGTGGAGACGCCGAAGCCGCTGCTCATGAGACTCGTGGGAAGCCAGACATCGGTTGCCGGATTTGCGGAGAGCGTGACGACCGGCATTCTGGCTGCATTCGACCGCGCCCCGTCGTTGCGGCTGTCGCTGCTCCACCGGGACTGAAAGGCCCGATCACAGCCCGTTCACATGGTTTTGCTTGTGAATTGTCCCCACGTTATCCACAGGTGCTGTTCATCGAAGGAAGAGTTCACGACGTTCCGGCGTGTGCACTTTCGTGAATTTCCTACGCGCACATTCGGCTAAACGAGTGATCGCGGTCACAAGCCGCGGGCCGGTGGCCAGCGTTTTTCCACAATTCCACAGTCTCATCCCCAAGTAGACGGTCAGTGCGCGAACGAGGGACAAATGTCCAGGACGTACATGTGGATAAATTTATGTAGGTCTACATAGCGCGTTGCTCCACACCCGTCTCGGTGATGACAGCGGGGCGCGCGGGCAGTGGTCCGGTCGAGCTGCCGCCGCGCCCGGCCCGTCTCTGTGCCACCATGGAAAACGTGAGCATGGGCGACATCACTCAGGTGCCGGTGACCGACCTTCCGGATGACTTCACCGGGCAGACCGACGCGGTGATGCTCGACGTCCGTGAGGACGACGAATGGGCGTCCGGTCACATCCGGGGCGCCGTGCACATCCCGCTGGCCGAGGTGCCCGGCCGCCTTGCCGAACTCGACCCCGATCACGATCTGTACGTGGTCTGCCATTCCAGCGGCCGATCGATGCGCGTGCTGCAGTACCTCGCGCAGGTCGGTTACGACGGGATCTGCGTCCGCGGCGGCATGCTCGCCTGGCAGGAACACGGCAAGCCCGTCGAGATCGGTGATCCACGACCCGAGGGCGACGCCGGCCGATGATCGACCTGTGCCCGCGGTGTCAAATCCAGGCACCGCACCGTCCCGGCCGTGAACACTGCCCCCGATGCGGCGGACCGCTGAGCGTCGTCGAGGATGCCGCGCGGGCGCTGGCCGCCCGGCAGACGCCGGCACGATCGCCGGCGCCCGGCGCGGTGCGCCCGCCGCACGTCCCGTCTCGTCCCGGCCCGGCCCCGGTGTCCGCCGGACGTCTCTACCGCAGTCGCAACGTCCGGTGGGTGGCCCGCCGCCCACCCGAGGCGATTCCCGCTCGCCGCGGCCCCTCGGGCCGACGTGGCCCCCGACTGATTCCCCGGTACGTCTACATACCCACCTGGGGTCTGCATGACGAACCGGCGGAGGTCGACACCGCGCACCAGAAACTCGAGAGTTCGCGTGTCCGACTGCAGTTCGCCCTGAACGTGGCGGGCTCTGCGCTGGCCGCGTCCGCACTGGTCCATCTCGTGCGCTACCTCCTGCTGGTCGTCAACCGCGACCGTCCGCTGCCCGAATTCCTCATCGTCGCGTCCGACTGGCTGACCGTCTTCGTCGGTGTGGTCGCATTCCTCGGATTCGTCCTGGCGACGCTGGCTTTCATGCGCTGGGTCCTGGAGTTGCGCGCGGACACCTACGCCGCGGCCGGTCTCGTCGACCCGCGCCGGCCCGGTTGGGTCGCCGCGCTCGCCGGCCTGCCGCTGGTCAACCTCATCGGTGCGCCGCTGGTGGTGCAGGAGGTCGCTGTGCATCGGGTCGGCCAGGACCCCGCGCTCGATGCCGACCTCGTCGGCCGACGACTCCGCAAGTTGTGGGTCGCCTGGGTGGTGGTGAATGCGGCGGCCGGGGCGGCGATCATCGCCCGGCTCGTCGCGTGGCGCTCGGACTCGCTGCAGACCGGGGCGAACGCGATGGTGATGGTCATCGTCAGCGCAGCGGTCTCGGCTGCCTTCGCCTTCTGGATGGCACGCCGGGTGCGGACACTGTTCGCCGCCGCCGCGGCGGCCCCGGTCCCGACGAGACGGTGGGTGGCGGTCGGATGAACTCAGGGGTGAACGTGGGCGCGGCCGAAAAGGTCTCCCGATCGGGCAAGCCGGCAGTGGTGGCGCACCGCGGGGCGTCGGGCGACTGTCCGGAACACACCCTGGCCGCCTACGAGCTGGCTCTCGCACAGGGTGCGGACGGCCTCGAGTGCGATGTCCGGTTGACCGCCGACCACGAACTCGTGTGCGTGCACGACCGGACCGTCGACCGGACGTCCGACGGCTCGGGGATCGTCAGCGAGATGACGCTCGCCGAACTGCGCGAGCTCGACTTCGGGAGCTGGCATGCGGCTGGTGGACCCGCGTCGATCCTGACGCTGCGGGAGCTGCTCACGCTGACCCTGGACTGGCGCCGACCCGTCCGCCTGTTCATCGAGACCAAGCATCCGGTGCGGTTCGGCAGTCTCGTCGAGCAGAAGCTCCTCGAGATGCTGCACGAGTTCGGGGTAGCGACGCCGCCGTCGGCCGATCACAGCCGCGCCGTGGTCATCTCGTTCTCGTCGGCCGGGGTCTGGCGGATCCGACGCCACGCCCCGATGCTGCCGACGATCCTGCTCGGTGACACCGCCCGGGTCCTGGGTGGGGGCGCCGCGACCGCCGTCGGGGCGACCGGCATCGGGCCGTCGGTGATGACCCTGCGGCAGTACCCGGACCTGGTCGATCGCGCCGCCGCAGCCGGTCGGGTCACCTACTGCTGGACCGTCGACGAGCAGGTCGACGTCCAGCTGTGTGCCGATCTCGGTGTGCGATGGCTGGCCACCAACCACCCGGCGAAGGTGCGCGACTGGCTGGTCACCGTCGACTGAGCTGCCGCCCGCACGACCTGTCGGGCGCCGCGGGCCGACGTGAGAGAGTGGACCGATGGGCAAGAAGAGCAAACGGGGTAGTGGACCACGTCCGGGAAGCAATCGCGCCGAGCGCGTCGCAGCACGTAAGGCACGCCAGGCCGCAGCTCTGGCGCCGCCGCCCCGGCCCTTCGCCGGGTTCGCGTCCGAATGCGATTTCGTCGCGCTGCGGACCTTCGTCGCCTCGGCGACTGCGCGGTTGGAGCTCACCGAGCCGGCCGGTTCCCGCAACGACGTCTCGATCGTGACGATCCTGCCGGGCGCGGTGCCTGCTCTCGCGCGCGACCTCGACGGTGCGACAGAGGGTTTCGTGGGTCTGCAGACCGACCCCGATCGCTCGGCGCTGACCGTCGAACTCGCCGCGGCCATCGCGTGGGCCGCTCACGCCGACGCCGGCAGTGAGTTCGACCTCGAAGCTGCCGACGAGGCCCCCAGTCTCGACGAGGTCGTGAAGACCGACGCGACTCTGGACATCACGGTGCACCAGGACTTCGGCTGGTGGTTCGTGGAGGGCACCGAGGTCCCGGCGGAGATCACGGCCATGTTCGAGCGCGCCAACGACTCGGTGCTGCCGACCGCGCGGCTCGAGGTCGACAGCGGCGCCGGTGCGCCCTGGTGGGTCGATGCGGGCGAACGTGCGCACCTGCGCTGGATCCGACCTGAGCCGGAGGACGACCTGATGTCGGCGATGGCCCGGCTCCACGCCGCCGGTCATCTGACCATGGGCGAGGGTTCGCGGTTCGCCGGATCGTTCCGCACCCACGGATTGCTCGTGCCGGTCTTCGACCTCGACAACGAGATGCACCACGAAGAGTGGTACGCCGGTCTCAACGAGCTCGATCGCCGCCTCGGCGAAGCACTCGCCGACACCTCGCCGCTGACGATCGAACAGCGCAGCTCCCGCAACGGCATTCGCGGTCGCCAGGTCACGCTGCGCTGACCGGCGTGGTCCGTAACCGCGCTGTTTCTGCTCCCTGAGAGCCTTCTTCTGCTCCCTGAGGTGCGAGCGAAGCGAACCTTCTTCAGCTCCCTGAGGTGCGAGCGAAGCGAGCCACGAAGGGCGTGGTGACGTCCGTCGCCAGCCCTTCGTGGCTCGTCGCTTGCGCTCCTCGCACCTCAGGGAGCGAGGGTTATGTCGTTCTCTCGGATCTGGAGCGGGGGTTTCGCGGCTCTTTCGGATTGGGGCGGATGGAACTCCGTCAGATGTTCCCGCCGGCCGCGACCGGTGCGGTGGCGTCGGATGTCTTCTCGCCGTTGAACTCTCGTTCGACGAAGTTCTCCAGGTCGAAGAGGTTCCCGTTGCAGCGTTCGGCGATGGTCTGCAGGGTCGTCATGGTCGCGACCTCCTCGACCTGTTCCTTGAGGAACCACTGCACGAACTGCTCGCCGAGGTAGTCGCCGGTGTCGCGGGCCGACTTCGCCAGGTCGACGACCTGCTGGGTCACCGTCTTCTCCTGTGCGAGAGCGAGATCGATGGGCGCACGGTAGTCCTCGAACCGGTTGTTCGGTGCCGGGATGCCGGGGATCTCGACCTCCATGTCGCGGTCGAGGAAGTACTGCACGATCATCATCGCGTGATTGCGCTCTTCGACGGCCTGGCGGTAGAAGAGCTTTGCCAGCTGGGGCATGTCGTGGTTGTCGAAATAGGTGGCGACCGCGATGTACTGCTGCGAGGCGTAGAACTCGTTGCTGATCTGCTCGTGCAGCAGTTGATGGAATTTGGTGTGTTCGGACATGCGACCCATCGTAGAGCCGAAAAATGGCTCTCACCAGCAAGTTCAGGCTAAGTAAGGCAAGTCTGGCCTGCGTTCGGCGACCCTGTCACGACTGCCCGCCGGCGTCGACGAGAAGCTCGTCGGGGACGGGCTGACCTGCGCGGAGATAGCCGAAGAACTCCTCGGTCTGCTCGTTGACGGGCAGCGCCAGTCCTTCGTCGGTGAATGTGCTCTCGCCGGCCGGCGTCGTCGTCGTGATGGGGTCGCGTAGCGCGAACATGAGGGATGCGAGATTCCAGATGTGATCTCGCTCATCGACGGTGAGTGCGTCGATGGCACCGCCGACGAACCCGAAGACGCGGAACGGGTTGAGCAGGACCGACGGACTGGTCGCCCGAGACACCAGTGCGGCGAGGAACTTCCGCTGATTGACCACTCGTTCGAGGTCGGCGCGCGGGAATGCGCGCGTCCGGACCAGCCCGAGAGCCTGCCGGCCGTCGAGGCGGTGACAGCCCTCCGCCAGGCGCAGACCGGCTTTGGGGTCGTTGAGCGGTTGGTCGATACACATGTCGACGCCGCCGACCGAGTCGACGAGGGTGTCGAATCCGCCGAAACCGATCTCGGCGAAATGGTCGATGTGGATTCCGGTGAGGTTCTCCACGGTCTGCACGAGCAGCGCCGGACCGCCGATGCTGAACGAGGAGTTGATCTTCAGACTGCCCTGGCCTGGGACCTCCACGTACAGGTCGCGCGGGATGCTCACCACGATCGCCTTGCCGCCACCGGGCGGGTTGTGGACGAGCATGATCGTGTCGGTGCGGGATCCGTCGGCGTCACCGGTGGCGAGTGCCCGGCGTTGTTCCTCGGTGAGATCGGAGCGCGAGTCGGTGCCGACGATGAGCCAGTTGGTACCGGGGGTGTCCGACGGGCGTCCGGCATAGGCCCGCAGCGCGTCGATGCGGTCGAGTCTGGAGTCGTAGTAGAACAGCAGTCCGACGGACCCGAGGACGACGACGAGCAGCAGGATCATGAGGATCTTGCCCACCCGGACCGCGCGGCGCCCCGTGCGCCGGGGCCGGCGAGGACCGGGCGGACGCGGCGGCGCGGGCGGACGTCCGACGGCCCGGTCGCGGTCGCGGTCGCCACGCGGCGGACGAGGCCCAAGAGACCGATCGTCGGGGATCGGCTCCGGCTTCTGGGTGGGCGCATACCCGCCGGGAGCGGGCCGCGCCGCCGGTGACGGCCGATCGGCCGGGGACGGATGCGGGGGCCGACCGATGGGGCCGGGGCCCGGAGCCCGACGCGGGTCGGGACCGCGGGCGGGGATCCGCGGCATGGCCTGCGGATGAGCGGACGGGCCGACGGCACCGGGAGGCGGGCGGTGGCCTTGTCCGGGTGGTGGCCCCGGGCGCGGAGACGGGCCCGCTGGCCGCCCGGGCGGCATCGGCGGTCCAGGGCGACCTCGCCGGAGGATCGGCGGGTCCTGCTCGTTCATCCCAACCAATGTACGCATGGGCGGTGGCGACGGATGTCGGTCGATTGGTTGCCGACGTGGCGTCGAACCGCCCCCATGAGGTCTCGTTCCGGACCGAACGGGGTACAGGACACGCCATGACCGACAAACACATCGCCGACGCCACGGCGCAGGAAGCCGGGAACGATGACGCCCGGGCCGACGGCGGACACACCCCGCTGCGTCGCGCCATCACCGGCAAACTCCTGTTCCTGTTCATCCTGGGCGATGTCCTCGGTGCGGGCATCTATGCGCTCGTCGGGGAGGTCGCCGGTGAGGTCGGGGGAGCGATCTGGGTGCCGTTGGCGCTCGCCCTCGCGCTGGCGATGCTGACCGCGGCGTCGTATGCGGAGCTCGTCACCAAGTACCCGCGGGCCGGCGGCGCGGCGGTGTTCGCGCGGCACGCGTACCGTCATCCGCTCATCTCGTTCCTGGTGGGGTTCTGCATGCTGGCGGCCGGTGTGACGAGCGCCGCCGGGTTGGCGCTCGCCTTCGCTGGCGACTACCTGCAGGTCTTTCTGGACGTGCCCACCACCGCGGCGGCGCTGGTGTTCCTGCTCGCCGTCGCGGCGCTGAACGCCCGCGGGATCACCGAGTCCCTGCGGGCCAACGTGGTGATGACCGTGGTGGAGGTCTCCGGACTCGTGCTCGTCGTCGTGTTGGCCGGGATCGTGCTGGGTCGCGGTGACGGTGAGCCGCAGCGGGTGCTGGAGTTCACCGACGAGACGACCCCGGCTCTCGCCGTGCTGGGCGCGGCGTTGCTCGCCTACTACTCGTTCGTCGGGTTCGAGACCTCCGCGAACATGGCCGAAGAAGTCCGTGACGTGCGGCGGGTCTATCCGAAGGCGCTGTTCGGTGCGCTGATCGCCGCCGGCGTCGTCTACGTCCTCGTCGGTCTCGCCGTGTCGGTCGTCGCGCCACCGGAGCGCCTGGTGGAGTCGTCGGGCCCGTTGCTCGAGGTCGTCTCGATCGCCGATGTCGGGATCCCTGACCAGCTGTTCTCCCTGATCGCGCTCATCGCCGTCGCGAACGGCGCGCTGCTCACGATGATCATGGCGTCGCGCCTGACCTTCGGCATGGCCCGCGACGGGTTGCTGCCGGGTGCGCTGGCGAAGGTGCTGCCCGGTCGTCGGACGCCGTGGACGGCGATTGTCGCCACCACCGCCGTCGCGATGATCCTCTCGGCAACCGGGACCGTCGCGGCACTCGCCGAGACGGTGGTGCTCCTGCTGCTGTTCGTGTTCGTCAGCACCAACGTCGCCGTCCTCGTCCTGCGCCGCGACCGCACGGACACCGACCACTTCCGGGCGCCGACGATCCTGCCCGTGCTCGCGGTGATCTCCTGCATCGTCCTGATGACGCAGCAGAGCGCATCGACCTGGTTGCGCGCGGGCATCCTGATCGTCGTCGGACTCGTGCTCTATCTCCTCGCACGTGTGACCGGGTCGGGTGGGCGCCGGGTCAACGACGACGACATCGACGACGACCACAGCCCCGGGCGCCTCACCTGACGCGGATGTTGTTCGCGCGGTAGTCGTATCCGTCCTGACTCGCTCGCTCGTACTGGAATTCGACGATCTGCCCCGGCACCAGGTCCCGGAAACCGGTACCGACGATCTCGCTGTAGAACGCCCACGCCCCGCCCGGGGTGGCGTCGGAAGCGAGTACGCCCCAGCCCTCTTCGCCGTTCCACGACCGAACGGTCCCGGTGGTGTTCGGGCCGAGGGCAGCCGGCGGTGACGTAGGTGTGTCGGTGAGGGCGGTCTCCTCGATAGTCGTGAATCCGTCCGGTCCGGCGTCACCGACGCTGTGCCACAGTGCAGTTCGGAACACGCCATTGTGCTTCGGATCCGGCCGGGCCACCTCGGTCGGCCAGACCGAGAGCGCCACATATCGGCATCCGCTTTCCGCTGGCACAGCTATCGCATGGTCGAAGTCGACGACGGTCCCCGGACGCAAGCCCGGCAGGGACAGCTCGTCGAGATTCTGAACGGCCCGAACACGGACGACGAAGGTGGACACGTGGACGGTGCCGGACAACGCTGGTGACTCGATGACACCCCAGCCCTCGTCGTGGTGCCATTCGCGGATCATCCCGGTCGTCGACATCGGTCAACCGTAGGCGCCGGACCCGTGGCGCGACAGTGAATTTCCGTTGGGGCACTTCGCGTCCGGGTGGGGCGAACGCCGCTAGGACAGGGGTGCAGGCTGAGGCCTGGGAAAACGTGGGATCTCGAGCCCGGAATCCGGACGCGGCGTCATACGGCTTCTCAACGCTCCGCGAGCGATCCGATCTCGGGGGCGTCCGGGCCGAAGTGGCGGAAGAGTGCGCGGCGTCGGGAACGGGTGCCGGTCCATTCCAGATAGCGCGGACCGGCCGGTGTTCGTGCGATGACCTGGTAGACAACAGTGTTGCGGACCCACGCGAGACCGAACGCCCACGGCACCGCGGGGCGGAGACCGAGGTCGCGCATGCCGCGCACGCCGAGAAAGCCCTGCAGCATGCTCAGCAGGCGGGCGCGGGTGTAGCGCGCGGCGAGGCGGGGGAACAACCGGTAGTGCAAGCGGCTCTGGGCGTCGACGATCGCTGTCGTGAGGGCCGCGCCGGCGTCGGTCACGTCGTGCTGCGCCAGTAAGACCGCATAACTCAGCTGATGCTGGTCGCGTTCGGAGTCGAAGAGCCAGTCGTCGTCGACGCCGATCAGCCAACCGACGTACTTCCAGAGGTGCATGAGGGCGCGGGAGTCGTCACGACTCACCGGGACGCCGAGGGCGCGGACCCCCATCATCAGTGCGCCGCTGAAGAGGTTCAGCGTCGCGGCGAGGTCGGACTGGTTGATCGGCAGACCCCACTGGTCGATGTCCCAGCGGCCGTTGTGCTCGTACCGCTCGTTGACCAGGGCGTGCATGAGGCGCACATGGACGGTGAGTCGCCAGCCGTCGCCGTCGCGTGCCATCCCGCCCGGTTCGCCGACCGCGATGGCCCAGGTCTGCGTCTCGCCGAGTCGTCGGATGACCGTGTTCCCGGTGAGGCCGCCGGTCGCGACCAGCAGGTCGGCGGGACCGCCGAAGCGGTAGCCGCCGATCAGGGAGAGCTGGAGCAGGACGTCGTTGGCGTTCTGGCCGAACCGCCGATAGACGGCGGCGCCGCGGTCGCAGAGAGCGGGATCGACCCAGTCCGGTGTCTTCTCGACGAGTGCGAAGAAGTCGCGCAGGGCGTCGGGCGCATCGGAGGGCATGTCGCCGGCGAGGGCCCGCTCGAACTGGCGCATCGTGACCCGGCCGTCGGCGTCCCGCGGGAGGCGCATGGCCCGAACCAGCGCCGCGGCGGGTTCGTCCCGTGTGCGCAGCCGACGCCCGAGCTCCGCGAGCTCGGCGTCGCCGGGTTCACGGAGGTGGTTGTAGACCTTGAGCAGTCTGCCGATGCGCCGGCCGCGGGACTCGGCGGCTCGATGGCGTCGCGGGAAAGGGAGGCTCGCCGGCTCGGCGGTCGGGTCGGACGGCGCATCGACGGTCATGAGACGAATCTAGCGAATCATCTCACCCCGTTCAATGGTGGCCGGTAGGGGCGCACGGTCGGAGTGCACAGTCGACGGGCAAGGCCGCACGGTCGACGATGTCTCGGTTCTCAGCCGACCCAGGACAGATGGTCGCGGAGCAGTCCGTAGCCGATGAAGGCGACCACATCGATGACCGCGTGGGCGATCACGGGGGGCCAGATGCGGCCGGTGACCTGGAAGAAGCGCCCGTAGACCACGCCCATGACCAGATTCCCGAGTCCGCCGCCGAAGCCCTGGTACAGGTGATAGCCGCCGCGGAGGATCGCGCTGGCGGCGAGCGACGCGTTGTCGGACACGCCGAGTTGTCGCAACCGGGTGATGAAGTACGCGACCACCACGATCTCCTCGGCGGCGGCGTTGCCGATCGCGATGAGCACCAGAACCGGCCACTCCCACCAGGTGTCGGCCTGGCTGGGCACCAGGCTCGCATTGAGGCCCAGGGCCCGGGCCACGGCGACGAGTCCCAGGCCGGGCAGACCGATGACGGCGGCGAGAACCAGTCCCGAGGGGATGTCGCGGCGCGGGGTCCACCGACCCAGGCCGACGCGCGACAGTCCGATCCCGCTGCGCCACAGCAGATATATCCCCAAGGCGGCGATGGCGAACAGTCGGAGGCCGCCCATGATCTGCCGGACGGCGTCGATGAGACCGAGGTCGGAGCGGCTGGGATTGAGTGCGACCGTGGTCTCGCCGATACCGCCGGCGAGCTGCGCCTCGAGCAGTGCGAGTGCCGCGGACAGCGCCGAGAACGCGAATGTGAGGACACCGACGATGACCAGTTCGACGATGATGCCGCGTCGTTCGGTCCGGTCGGTGACGACCGGGATGCCGTGGGGCGACGGTGTGAGGTACTCGCGCAAGGCCATGCCGGTCAGCCTAGGACCCCGCGATCCGTGGTGCGGATGCGTGATCCGCGGGCGGCGTTGCTACGGAAGCCGGGTCAGTCGGGCATCGAGTTCAGGAACGGGCAGCCCGCGAGATTCCGCAGCGCGCGGGACAGTTCGAACACGTCGGAGACCGGCCGCGCGAACGGGAGGCGGACGTCGGAGTCGCTGTCGAGTCCCTCGATGCGGAACCGGATGCCGAAGCGATCGAGGCCGAGCGGCCGCACCCGTCCGGTGCGCAGCTCGACGGGAAGCTTGCGGACCAGTTGTCCGACGATGTCGGCGTGGTCGCTGTCGAGATGTTCGAGCCAGCTGCCCTCGTGCTCCCAGAAGGGGTCGGGGTCGGCGTCGGCGAGCTCGGTGGCCGACACCGACGCCGCGCCGTCCGAGGACGCGATGACCGCGGTGTCGACCTGCAGGCGCATCATCGACGCGCCGTGTCCGATGTCGAGGAGACCGTCGTCGGGGTGTTCGCCCGCGATCTCGATGGCCAGGTCGCGTTCCAGGTTGCGCGGGACCTCGTGCAACGTGCCGTTCAGCCAGATCACCGAACGCACGCGTTCACGCAAGTCGATGGGTGCCCAGTCGGTGACCTCGAGCATGGCGGGCACGCCCTCGGCGCCGTCGACGGTCCGCATCGCGTCGCCGTCGGTGGGGACGAGGACGAAGGCCTGGGACTCGAAGAGGTGCACGACGTCGATCGGGGTGGCGTCCGCACCCTCGACGGCCAGGATGGCGGAACCGCCGCGACGACAAGCCGTCTGGATCATCTCGGCATCCGTGGGGCGGTCGGTCGTCGTTCTCGTCATGACAGTCTCTCCGGTCGGCGTCGCGGGGCGCGGGTCGTATGAAAGGTAACCCTAACCTAAATACCGGGAGCGTACGCGTCAATGGTTTCGACACCCCTGCGTAGAGCCTGGGACACATGCGCGAAAGGGTCTCGGCAGGCCTGTTCCACTAGGCTCGTGTGGTGCCTGTGATCGCCTACTTCGGCCCGCCCGGAACCTTCACCGAGATGGCGCTCGACGCGGTCCTCGCCGAACAGCAGTCCGCGGCCGGCCTCGACCTGTCGGGCGGGGTCGACCGGGTCGCCGCGTCGAGCCCGGCCGCCACCATCGCCATGATCCGCACCGGAGATGCCGACTACGGCTGTGTGCCGATCGAGAGTTCGCTGGAGGGTTCGGTGCCGGCGACGATGGACGCGCTGGTACCGCCCATGGCCGACGGCGCCGACGGTCGGGTGCAGGCCTTCGCCGAGACGGTGCTCGACATCTCGTTCGCGATCGCCGCAACCGCGCCGATGGCCGCGGCCGATGTCCGCACGATCGCCGCCTACCCGGTTGCCTCCGCGCAGGTGCGTCAGTCGATCGGCGAGCTCTTCCGCAACGCCGAGTTCGTGATCGCGAGCTCCAATGCCGCTGCCGCGCAGGACGTCGCAGCCGGGAAAGCGGACGCCGCGGTCACCACGGGGCTCGCGGCGCGCCTGTCCGGACTCGTGGTGCTCGCCGACGGCGTCGCCGACGCGCGGGAGGCGACCACGCGGTTCCTCCTGCTCGGCCGGCCCGGGGTTCCGCTGCCCCGCACCGGCGCCGACAGGACCTCGGTCATCCTCGAGCTGTCGAACGAACCGGGCAGCCTGATGGCGGCGATGAACGAATTCGCTTCGCGTGGAATCGACCTCACACGGATCGAGTCGCGCCCACAGCGTGACGAGGCCCAGGGCCGCAGCATCACCGGCCGGTACCGGTTCTTCCTGGACGCGGTCGGACACATCGACGATGCGGCCGTCGCCGAAGCCCTTGCCGCCCTTCACCGCCGATGCGAGCGGGTGGTGTTCCTCGGCTCGTGGCCCGCGGTGCGCACCACCGGCTCCGCGCCGCCGGACCACACCGAGTCGCTTGCATGGGTCGACTCGATGCGTCGGGGAGGGAAGTGATGGCGCGGCTGCATCTGGTCCGTCACGGTGAGACCACCTCGAACGTCATGCGTCGCCTCGACACCGCTCTGCCCGGTGCCGCACTCACCGATTTCGGTGCGCGACAGGGTGTTCGGTTCGGTCTCGAGAACGTGCCGGAACAGCACGCGGTGCTGCTCAGTTCACGCGCGCTCCGCGCCCGGCAGACCGCCGAGCTGATCGGGTCGGTGTGGGATGTGGAGACCGCGGCGATCGACGGCGTGCACGAGGTCCAGGCCGGCGAGCTCGAGGACCGCTCCGACCGCGAATCGCATGAGGTCTTCCAGGACATCATGCACCGCTGGCACGCCGGCGACCTCGACGCACGCATCCCCGGTGGCGAATCCCTCGCGATGGTCTACGACCGGTACCTGCCGACGGTCGAGGACCTCGCCGACATGTACCTCACCGGACCGGACCAGCGCGATGTGTTCCTGGTGAGTCACGGTGCGGCCATCCGCCTGATCGCCGCCCGGCTCGCCGGGATCGACTCCCGGTTCGCCGCGGCGACCCACCTCGGCAACACCGGTTCCATCGAACTCGAGTACTCCGACGGCATCTGGGTGTGCACGCGATGGGGCGCCACGACGGCCCCGTTCGAGATCGCCGACGAGCCGCTCGTCGACGAACCGATGGGCTGACGGCGTCCCTCCGTTCCCTGAGGAGCGAGCTTGCGAGCGTCACCCCGTTCCCTGAGGAGCGAGCTTGCGAGCGTCACCCCGTTCCCTGAGGAGCGAGCTTGCGAGCGTCACGAAGGGTTACTTGATGATGGCGTCGACCGTCTTCTTCAGCGCCGAGGGTTGCGACGGGCGTCGGGGAGCCTTCTCCCGGCGACGCAGCATCTCCTCACCGATCTCCCGGAGTTCCTTGCGGCTCAGCGCCTCTCGGACCTTCGGGAACCACTCGTCCTCTTCCTCCTCGATGTGGTGCTCCACGTTCTCGATCAGGACGGTGGTCTTGGCGTCGAACCGCTCGTTGTCCGGTGAGAGAGCGGCCAACTCGACGACGAGCACGTCGGCGACGTGGTGCTCCTCGTAGGACTCGAGGATGTCGTCCTCGAGATCGGGGACCCGCTTGCGGATCTCGGGGTACATCACCTCGTTCTCGATGTAGGTGTGCACGGTGAGGGCCTCGATGATCTTGTCGACAATCTTGCCCTTGGTTTTCACGGCGTTGTCGCCCTGCGACCTGAAGTCACGGAACAGTTTGCGGATCTGCTTGTGGTCGTCCCGGAGGATGACGATGGCGTCTGAGGACATGGACGTACTCCTGAGATAGAGGGCTGCTCGATCTGCTACCCCTCGTACCGCGTTCCGCCGCAGGTCAAACATCGAGTCGGCGGCATCGGGGCGCCGGCCACACCACTAGCCCCAGCCGTTGGCGTGCAGCCACTCGTCGTCGATGCCGAAGTGGTGTGCGATCTCGTGGACGACGGTGACCGCCACCTCGTGGACGACCTCCTCCCGCGAGTGGCACATCGCGAGGATGGGGTCGCGGTAGATGGTGATGGTGTCGGGCAGGAATCCGCCGTAGTCGGTGGTCCGCATCGTGAGTGCCACACCGTGATACAGCCCGAGGATGCCGGGTTCTTCCGGGTTGTGCGGTTCGACGAGGATCACGACGTTGTTCATCGCGTCGGTCAGTTCGCCGGGGATGGTGTCCAGCGCGTCGGACACCAGCCCGTCGAACTCGTCGTCGGACATGTACACGGCCATCGGGTCAGCCCGCCGGGGCCGGTGCTTCGGCGGGGTTGGGCGCGATGCCCGGCGGGAGCGGCACCGGCGTCGGCAGGGCCCGGCCCGGGGGCGCCTCCGGGGGTGCGACCGGCGCGCGCCCGTTGATCAGCAGCGCGCCGCCCTTGGCGTCGCCCACCAGGGTCGCGAAGCCGCCGCGCTTGTCGGGTAGCCCGAGGTAGCACACCACCTTGCGGCTTCCGGCGAGCCAACTCGGCTCGCTGAGCACCGACCACTGGACGTTGAGCGTGGTCGCGTCGAGCTGCTTGCGCCCGCCCACGAACCGTTCGGCCTGCACCGGGCAGATCGAGCCGAGGTAGCTGTTCTGCGCACCGGTCGGCGGCCACGGCCTGTTCGACATCCGGTCGCCGAAGCGGACCGACAGATCGACGATCCCGGTCGTCTGGAAGGCATGCGGCTCAGCACAACTCACCGCGAAACCGGTCGGGGTGCGGGTTTCGGGATCGATCCCGACGCAGGTGCCCTCGGGCCAGACGTACGACTGGTTCTGGTCGGCGACCCGGCCGGAGAACTGGACCGGGGCGCCGTCGGCGCCGTTCTCCTGGACCCCGCATCGCAGCTGACGCGCGCCCTTGTCCCACTGCACCTGGGAGGGGTACATCATCCCGACGGCGAAGCGGCCCTGCGGGTCGAGGCGCCCGGCGAGATACTGGTCCACCATCACCGGACACTGTTCGTCGCGGATCGTCGCGAACCGCTCGGCGCCGGGCCAGAGAGCGTCTTCGCCGAACTCCGCGCCGGGGATCAATGCGGTGTCGATGGCTCCCGCGACCTCGAAGCGGTGTTTCTGCTCGCACGGCACATCGACCGGCTGGCCGGGGTTGCCGGCCGGCCAATCCAGACAGTCGCCCGCGACCGACTTGGTGAAGGCGTTCTCGACCAACCGCTCACCCTCGCCGATGTTGCTGCCGCCGACGCTGCCGCTGTCGTCGAAGACCCCCGCAGCGAAGGCGATCCCGCCGGCCACGAGTGCGCCGACGACGATCGCGCCCAGGACCACGAAGACCGGGTTGCGGGCGAAAGCGCCTGGTCGGCGGGGTCCGCTGGCCGGTGCGTCGGCGTCGGCGGGGTGGCTGTGGTCGGGGTCGGGCGCGTTCATCGGGATCCATCATGCCTAACGGATCGGACGGGGCACACCCTCGTGCGCCGATGGCCGGACCGGGCCGATGCAGCGCATGACCGCGCCGGTCGGGTTCGGAGACCGGTTCCTCACTCCCCGTCGGGTGACAGGTGCCGGGCGGTGAGTCCGGTGAGCTCGCTGCGAAAGCCCTCGTAACCCTCGCGGAGCCGATCCCCGGGCCAGGCGTCGGGGAGGAGTTCCGCGGGCAGGAGCGGGTCGCGGAGGATGTGCCGCACGATGGCAGCGGCGACCTCGAATCGATCGGCGACCGTCGCCGCGGCGGCGAGTGCGTCGAGCAATTCGTCTGCGGCCCCCGCCCAGGTCGACGGGGTGAACAGTCGTGCGGCCAGTTCGGTCGACGCCTCCTCGGGAGCCGCGCGGAAGAGGCTCAGACGACGGCGCAGTTCGGGTGGGAGCTCGATGTCGAGGTTGGCCGGGCGGGCCCAGACGCCCTCCCGGATCTCGCCGAGCCGGGCCTTCCGCAGCGTGTCGCGCAGCAGCGCCCGTTCGGTCGAGCTCTCCGAACCGATCGTCACGATCGCGAGATCCCAGCTGCCGTCCCAGTCCCGTCGTGCCGGATGGAGCGCCCGATCCTGGCGCTGCTGTCGTTCGACCAGGCGGGGCGAGAGTCGGCATCTGCCGTCGATGCGTTCCAGGTCTCCCGCCGCGACCAGACGCGTCAGCGCCACCCGCACGGTCGATTCGCGGAGCCCGAGCTCGGTGGCCGTGGCCAGGAGCCCGTTGATCGACGCCTCGGGGGAGTCGAGGCCGAGGAGGGCGCTGAGGATGACCGATCGCGCCGTGAGCTTGGGAATGTCCACGCGTCCGGGCACGGCGTCGATGCTATCGGGCGGGATCGGCTCGACGGCCACGACGGATATTACAAAACTCTGGCGCACAGCAGAATTATGTAATACCGTGGATCACGACCTCCACCAGGAAGCGGGTTCCGCCATGTCCACCCACGTCGTCACCAATCAGGTCCCCGAACTCGTCGACTTCGACGCCGCAGACAATCCGGCCATCTCCGAGGCGGTTCACCGCGCGGGCGCCGACCACATGCTCGACGACCTGCACCGTATCGGCCGTCTCGCCGGTGGTGCGGAAGCGCTCGGATGGGGCGACCTCGCCGAGTCCCACCCGCCGGAACTGCGGACCCACGACCGCTACGGCAACCGGGTGGACGAGGTCACCTACGACCCCGCCTATCACCACCTCATGCGGACGGGTATCGGTTTCGGTCTCGGTGGTACCGCATGGTCGGACCCGAGCCCGACGGCGCACTTCGAGCGTGCGGTGAAGTCGAGCGTGTGGGGTTCGGTGGACGCCGGGCACGGCTGCCCGTTGTCGATGACCTACGGGGTGGTGCCGGCACTGCGGGCCAACCCCGAACTCGCCGGGCTGTACGAGCCGCTGCTCGTCTCGACGACCTACGATCCCGGTCTCCGGGCGCCGCTGTCGAAAGCGGGGCTGACCGCCGGAATGTCGATGACCGAGAAGCAGGGCGGCTCCGACGTTCGCGCGAACACCACGACAGCCGTCGTCCAACCGGACGGGACGTACCGCATCACCGGCCACAAATGGTTCACCTCCGCACCCATGTGCGATGTGTTCCTGGTGCTGGCGCAGGCGCCGGGAGGTCTGTCGTGCTTCTTCGTGCCGCGGGTGCTGCCCGACGGATCCCGCAATACCTTTATGCTGCAGCGGCTGAAGGCCAAGCTGGGCAACCACTCCAACGCGAGCAGCGAAGTCGAGTACGACGACACGGTCGGGTGGCTCGTCGGTGACGAGGGCCGCGGGGTGGCGACGATCATCGAGATGGTGAACATGACCCGCCTGGACTGCACCCTCGGCTCGGCGACCGGCATGCGGGTCGGCGTCGCCCAGGCCGCCCATCACGCCACCCACCGCCGGGCCTTCGGCGCCGCGCTCGTCGACCAACCGCTGATGCGCAACGTGCTCGCCGATCTCGCGGTCGAGTCGGAAGGAGCCACGATGACGGCACTGTGGCTCGCGGAACTGACCGACAAGGCGACCGCAGGCGACACTCGGGCGGATGCGCTGCGGCGGATCTCGCTCGCGGTCAGCAAGTACTACGTGTGCAAACGCGCCCCGATCCATGCCGCCGAATCGCTGGAGTGCCTGGGCGGCAACGGATATGTGGAGGAGTCACGGATGCCGAGGCTCTTCCGGGAGTCGCCGCTCATGTCGATCTGGGAGGGGTCGGGGAATGTGGCTGCGCTCGATGTGTTGCGGGCGATGGCCAAACAGCCCGACACGGTGACCGTGTTCCTCGACGAGATCGACAGTGCGGCAGGGGCGGACCGGCACCTCGACGCCGCGGCCGACGAACTCCGACGGGAGCTGGGCGACCTGGACGCGATGCAGTACCGGGCCCGGCGGGTCGTCGGCCGCATGGCCCAGCTCCTCCAGGCCTCCCTGCTGGTGCGGTACGGCCATCCGGCGGTCGCCGATGCGTTCGCCGCGAGTCGGCTCGGCAACGACCGGGGGGACGTGTTCGGCACGCTGCCGTCGGGGATCGACACGGCGTCGATCATCGAACGGGTGACGCCGAAGACCGTGCAGGACAACGTCCGTGGATGAGGTCGTCCGGCTCGCCGCCGGCCGCGTGGCGCGACGACCTGCGCGGCGGTCCGGACTCGTTGTTCACCGGCCGCGCCGGACGTGAGCCGGATGTCGACTACCGCACGCTCACCTACGAGGTCACCGGCCGGATCGCCCGTATCACCTTCAACCGGCCGGATCAGGGCAACGCGATCACCGTCGACACCCCCGTCGAACTGTCGCACGCGGTGGAGCGCGCCGACCTCGACCCCGGTGTCCACGTGATCGTCGTATCCGGGCGGGGCAAGGGTTTCTGCGGCGGATACGACCTGTCGATCTTCGCCGAGAACGGCGGCGACCCGTCCGAGGCCGTCGATCCCCATGCCGTCAACCCACGGACCGGCACTGTCCTCGATCCCGTTGTGCAGGCACGCAATCACGACCCGGGCCGCACCTGGGATCCCATGATCGACTACGCGATGATGAGCAGGTTCAACCGCGGTTTCGCCAGCCTGCTCCACGCGAACAAGCCGACGGTCGCCAAGCTGCACGGGTTCGCCGTCGCCGGCGGCACGGACATCGCCCTCTACGCCGACCAGATCATCTGCGCCGACGACACCAAGATCGGCTATCCGCCGACCCGGGTGTGGGGCATCCCCGCCGCGGGGATGTGGGCCCATCGGCTCGGCGATCAGCGCGCCAAACGGCTGCTGTTCGCCGGCGATTGCCTGTCGGGAAAACAGGCGCACGAGTGGGGGCTGGCCGTCGAGGCGCCCCCGGCCGACGAACTCGACGACCGGACGGAGGCATTGCTCGAGCGGATCGCCCGCATGCCGATCAATCAGCTCGTGATGGCCAAATTGGCGCTCAACAGTGCGCTCCTGGCTCAGGGCGTCGCGAATTCGGGGATGATCAGCACGGTCTTCGACGGCATCTCCCGCCACACCCGCGAGGGCTACGCCTTCCAGCAGCGGGCCGCGACCGTCGGGTTCCGGGACGCCGTCCGCGAACGCGATGAGATCAACGGCGACTGGAAGCGTGCTCAATTCCGCGCGCCGACAGAGTGATCGACGCCGCACTGGCGTGAGCGAAGTGCGCCCCTTTGTACCCTGACTGGCGTGAGTGAAGGGCGCCCCACCGACCCCTGAGCTGAGGAGCGTCTGGAGCTTGCGGAGGGCGCGGCCCCCACCGCCCCCTGAGCCTGGATATTTCACGGAGTTTGCTGGTGTTCGGCGTGTGATACGCGAAAGTGCCTGTCTGCCTTGTGATTATTGATTCACCACAAACAAATAGTCACAAGAAGAAAGGCACCTCGCAGGTGAAGAATAACGTGTATCCCGAGTTGACGGTGGACCCCACGCGCACTGAGTCGGTGCTGACAACCTCGGGCGGGGTGTTGCTGACGAAAACCGTGCAGGTCTCGGGCCTGGGAGCCGAGCTGACCGCGGCGATGGCGCCGTGGCGGACCGCGGCGACGGTCCATGATCCGGCCAAGATCGTGCTGGATCTGGCGCTCACCTTGGCGACCGGTGGTGACTGTGTGGCCGATGTGGCCACAGTCCGGGCTCAGCCACAGTTGTACGGGCAGGTGGCCTCTGATCCGACGATCTCGCGGGTGATCAGCAGGCTGGCTACCGATGTCGAGGCGGTCAGTACCGCGATCAGCGCGGCTCGCGCCGCGGCGCGGGAACGGGTGTGGGGCATTGCCCGCCCGTTGGAGGGCACCGCGGGCAGCATCGATGGCGGGCTGGTGATCGTTGATCTCGATGCCACGACCGTGACCGCCGGATCGGCCAAAGAACAGGCCCAGAAAACGTATAAGCGGGTGTTCGGGCATTCCCCGATGTGTTCGTTCGTCGACCACGGCGCCTTCGGCACCGGGGA